>CAYWPV010000034.1:0-18159 GCA_964460265.1 uncultured Muribaculaceae bacterium
GTAGAACTTTTTCCATTTTATTTGAAATTCAAATTTTACAAATATACTCATTCTACGGCCTTTAAAGAAATTTTTGTCTGTTCTTTGTGTCTTTGTGCTTCTGTGGCCGGTTTTCTTCCGCGGTCTTTCAAACCGGATTGGCTGTGCAAAAAAAGCCGCACCTTTAAGGCACGGCTTTTTAACATATTATCAGACAGATTACTCTGCTCTTCTTGCCATATACATGATTTTAAGCGCCGAGCATCTTCTGAGCTCCTGCTTAACATCGGTAATGATACCCATTCTGACATCTTGGTCAGCTCTTATGACGGTCGTCATGAACTGACGGTCGCCCTCTGACATGGATTCACGCTCTGCAGCGATGAAGTCACGGATGTCGGCTGTAGTCTTGAAAGAGTCGTTGAGCTGGATACGAGCATCGGTACCGTACTGTGACTGATACTGTCTTGTAGGTTCTCCGATGTTGATGTATGAGGACAGGTCCTTCCTTTCGAGCTTTACAACTTCTGAAGCCTCGGGAAGTTTGACTATTACCTTGTTCTCCGTATCTCTCAATTGAGTCGTAACCATAAAGAAGAACAGAAGCATGAACACGATATCGGAAAGTGATCCGTTAGATATCGGGGGGACATCTTTTTTGTTATTGTTTCCACCGAATTTTGACATATCTATTCCTCCTTGATTATTTCTTAGCTACATCCTTAGGTTCAGCTTCGGATATGTTCTGAGGTATGCACCTCTTGACAATATCCTGCTGATCCTCCGTAAGACTGTTGAAAGGTTTTCCGTAGTTGGCTTTTGCGAAATCGTCTCTAAGTTCATTGATGGCCTTCACAAGCTCATTCTGAACGGCGATGTACGCCTTGTAGCTTGTACCACGGTCATTCTGAAGCGAGATGACACCCTTTGAAACCGCATACTGTCCGTACCCTTCGATGTCCTTGGTCTCTCTTTCGGGAAGATTAGGATCATTTGTGGGGTTTGTGAGGAATTCCTTTATCTTGTCTTTAAGCTGGCTGACGTCTATGGGTTCGCTACCTGCAAGCAGCCTGTCGGCTGAGTTGATCTTCACAATGATGATATTGCGTCGATTGACCTTCTGGTCTTCAACTTTCTGATTCTTTTCAGGCATAGGCGGAAGACGGCGCTGAAGTCCTGTCTGCGATCCCATGGTTGTTGTCATGAGAAAGTAGCAGAGCAGAAGAAACGCGATATCAGCCGTTGAGCTTGAATTAATCTCAGGTGTTTTCTTTTTACTTGCCATAGCGTTTCGTGATTATTTCCTGTTTCGAATCGCAGCGAACACTTCTCCGAAAATGATCGCCAAAATTGCGATCGAGCCGGTGAGGTAGGTGAGATTCAGAACGGTGTCAGTGAGTTTAAGAGCCGAGTGGGAAGGCTGCTCAACGGAAAGACCTACAGCAGGGCTTCCGGCAGAAAGCGCATATACAATAAGTACTACGGCAGCAACTGCTACGAATCCGATGCAGAGCTTTACCAAGCTCTTCGGATTGTTCGAGGCTGCGATGGCTATGCCGACGACAATTACGCAGAACAGCGCTATTCCGACCATTATGTATGCCCAATAGAGCAGAGAATCTACAGTGCCGTAGTCATTGTCCGCTGGACTCGCGGGATATCCCTTGATGAATCCGAACAAGAGCAGTACGACGCTGATGATTATCAGCACCCACATGAGCATCTTGAAAATCTTGTTCATAGAAAAAATTGTTTAGGGATTATCGTAATGATTACTTCTTGCTGTTGTACTTTGTAAGAATATCGATGAGAGAGATTGAAGAGTCTTCCATGTCGATGGAGATGGAGTCAATCTTGGCAAGGATATAGTTGTAGAACACCTGAAGAATCATTGCTACGATAAGACCTGCGATGGTGGTGATAAGGGCGACCTTCATACCTCCTGCGACAACGTTAGGGGAGATATCGCCGGCAGCCTGAATGGCATCGAACGCCTGAACCATACCGATAACTGTTCCAAGGAATCCGAGAGACGGTGCAAGTGCGATGAAGAGGGAGATCCAGGAAAGTCCGTTCTCCATTTCGCTCATCTGGATGGAACCGTAGGAAACGATGGATTTTTCCACTGTGTCGACTCCCTGATCATAGCGGAGAAGACCCTGGTAGAAAATGCTGGCCACAGGACCGCGGGTGTTGCGGCATATGTCCTTGGCCGCTTCTACACCGCCGTTGTTGAGGGCTTCTTCAACTTTCGCAAGAAGTTTCTTGGTGTTGGTTTTTGCGAAAGAGAGGTAAAGGATACGTTCTATTGCGAGTGCAAGACCGATGACAAGGCAGATCACGATCAGAGCCATGAAGCCTGCGCCACCTTCGATGAATTTGGTCTTGATGGCCTGGTGAAGAGGAACTTCCTCGCCGGAACCTTTCAGAAGATCGGCAGCGGACATGGGTGCGGCTGAGGCAGTTGTCTCTTCAGTCGCAGCGGGAGCTGACTGGCTCTCATCCTGTGCGAACGCATAATTTGCAGTTACGGCCATAACACCGATTACTGCCAAAAACATGAAAAACTTTTTCATAGTTGTTTTTGTGTTGTTTGAAATAATATTGATAAATAATTGTTTTTCTATGATTGTCAAGTTTTAGGCTTGTATCCAAATCCGGTGCAATTTAGGAAATTATTTTTAAACAGCAATACTTATTTTGAGATTTCTCCCTTGATATTTCTGTGCATCATTTCTTTCACCCATTCGTTGTCCCCGCTTTTCCCGAGCAGATAGAAAAGTTTTGCAAGGGCGCTTTCGACGGTGCTGTCGTAACCGCTTGTGACGCCTGCCTTTTCCAGAACTTTTCCGTTGGCATACAGATTCATGTCGACTTTGCCTGTAAGACATTGGGTTACATTGACCAGAACTTTTCCTTTTTCCGCGGCTCCGCTTACCGCGTCCAGAAACCATTTGGCCCCGGGGGCGTTGCCTGCCCCGTATGTCTCCAGAATGACCGCTCTCGTGCCGTTGTCGCATAGAAAATATCTTACGGCCTCCTCGGTTATTCCCGGGTGTATCTTCAGAATCGACACCCTCGTGTCCAGCGTCGTGTTTATGGAAACATTCTGATACCAGTCAAGCGGCTTTCGTATCCTGTCGGGATAATACTTTATGTTTATGCCGGCCTCGGCCAGAAGAGGAAAATTCGGTGACATGAACGCATTGAAGGATTCCGCATTAATCTTTTTGGTCCTGTTTCCCCTCATCAGTTTCGAGCCGAAGCAGATGCACACCTCCGGCACTGTCGCATGGCCTTCGGCATCTCTTGCCGCGGCAATCTCCACCGACGAGATGAGGTTTTCCCGTCCGTCCGTTCTCGGGACACCGATGGGAAGCTGGCTGCCTGTGAAAATCACCGGTTTGGTAAGTCCGTCAAGCATGAAGCTCAATGCGGATGCCGAATAGGACATGGTGTCCGTCCCGTGCAGGATGACAAAACCGTCATAATCCTCGTACCGGTCTCTGATCAGGCGTGCGATGGATACCCACAGTCCGGGTTCCACATCTGAGGAGTCAATTGGAGGGGCGAATGAAAAGGAGTCTATGTCGACCGAGAATTTCCTGAGTTCGGGAACCTCTTCGAGAATCTGTCCGAAGTCGAAGGGCTTGAGGGTCTGGTCCGCCGGATCCTGCTTCATGCCTATGGTCCCTCCGGTGTAGATAAGCAGGACGGATGAATGTCTGTTCATTTCATGGAAAACAGTTGTGCCGCGTTTTTTGAAGTCTGTTCTGCCACCTGTTCGACCGTAATGTTTTTTGATTCGGCTATCTTGGCGGCAATCAACGGTATGTATGCGCTTTCGTTCCTTTCGCCCCTGTGCGGCGAGGGCGTCAGGTATGGAGCGTCCGTTTCAAGAACGATATATTCCAACGGGATGTCTTTCACGGTTTCGGCGAGACGGGAGTTCTTGAACGTGATGACTCCTCCTATGCCCACGAGCCATGTCCCATATTTCTGAAGCCTTCTGAATGTGTCTGCGCTGCCGCTGAATGCATGCAGATTGCCGCAGAGGTCAAGATGGCGGCATTCTTCCATGACCGCGAAAAAATCTTCCGTAGCGTCTCGGAGGTGAATGTTTACCGGCAGCTTTTTCATGGAGGCGAGCCGCAGCTGCTCTTTCAGCGCCGCTTTCTGAAGTTCTGCGGTTTCGGCCGAGTAATGGTAGTCGAGCCCGATTTCCCCTATGGCGACGGGGGAGGAATCGAAGCGCTCCAGCATGAGTCCGATTTCTTCTTCCCAATTTTCCTTGACCGATCCCGGGTACAGTCCCAGCATTGAGTATAGAACTCCAGGATGCTTCGCTGAGAGACGGAGCATGGAATCCCTTCCGGCGCTGTCCACGTCGGCCTGAATCATCTTGAAGACTCCGTTGTCTTCTGCCCTTTTTATGGCGGCGTCCGCGTCATCGGCGAAGGCCTCGTCATAGAAATGGACATGTGTGTCTATGTACCTTTCCATGCAGTCTTACAAAAGTACATATTTTCAGATAATGTAACAATGGCCGAGCAGGTCCGTGTCGATTATCCCGTCGGCTGAAAGCAATTCCGTTATGCCCGTGACTATGGAAAGCCTGATTCCCGTGAGCGATGCGATTTCTTCGCGGTTCAGGCCGTTGCCTTCCTTTATGGCTTTCGCCACGGCAACTATGTCCTCTGTATCGAATCCGTCAGTTTCGTGGTATTTTTCGTTTATTATTTCCGTCAGGTTCTTTTTTCTTTTTTCATGCGGTGCGGCTCCGAGGCCGAGCTGTCCGGCCAAAGTTTCCGTATCGAAAACCGGTTCGGCGATTTTTTCTCTGACGAGCAGGTTGCAGCCCATTGAGCGTATGTCATTGATCCGTCCGGGGACGGCGTAGATGTCTCTGTCGTAGGAATAGGCAAGCCGTGCCGTCATCATGCCGCCTCCTTTTGTTTTTGACTCCACGAGAATCACGGCATCGGCCAGACCGGCTATTATCCGGTTTCTTCTGAGGAAATTGACGGGAAGGGGAGCGGTGTCCGACGGATAGTCTGTAATGAGCCCGCATCCCGGAGTGGCCGCTATTTTTTCCGCGGTGCGGATGTGTCGTGAGGGATAGATACGGTCTATTCCGGTGGGCAGTACGGCGATGGTGGGCAGTCCGCATCGGAGCGCGGTCTCGTGTGCAGTTATGTCTATCCCGTAAGCCAGTCCGCTTATTATCACCGGTTTGTCGGATGCGGCCGCCAGATTTTCTATCAGTCTTATAGTCTGCTCTTTTCCATACGGGGTCATGTCCCTTGTACCGACCACCGCCACGGCAGGACGTGAGCGGAAAAGTTCCATGTCATCGGAAACGGATTTTATATATAGTCCGATCGAGGAATCCGGGCATTCCTTGAGTTTCGGCGGATACCCCTCTTCGTTTATCCCTATGAACCTTGCCCCGTCCGCGTATGTTCTGTCGAGTTCTTTTTCTGCCATGGACAGGGCCGCCGCGGAAATCTTGTCTGCATAGGACGCATAGACACCGGCTGTCCTGCGGAGGCTGTCCTTGTCCATGCTGAAAAGTTTTTCCGCGCTTCCTGCGAACCTGAGCAGAAAGAGTCCGAGCGTGGGACGGAAACCGAAGATGCCGTTCAGCGCACACATCGCGGTCTTCTCTTTGTTGTACATAGGCATATCTTTATTGTACATAGTCATAAATCAGGACTGCAAAATAAAGAAAGGAGGAAACGCAAGGGCAGGTCCCGCATGGCCTGCCCTTGAAAATCCCGTTTATTTTACCTGAGTGTCAGAAATCCTTGCCTGATAAGAGAAAACCTTTCCGGGAAGGATTATATTCTCCCGTATTATATTATGAGAAGTGCGTCACCGTAAGGTCCGAATTTGTATCCTTCCTTCAACGCCGTCTTGTATGCCGACATGACCTTGTCGTAGCCTCCGAAAGCCGTGACTGACATCAGCATGGTGGAGTAAGGCATGTGAAAATTGGATACGATGGCGTTGGGGACGCTGAATCTGTATGGAGGGAATATGAACTTGTTGGTCCAGCCGTCATAGGCGTTGACCTCATCGTTTGTGGTGACGTATGTTTCCAGACCTCTCATTACCGTTACCCCTACGGCCAGGACTTTGTGCCCCTCCCTTTTCGTACGGTTTATCTCTTCGGCTGCTTCGGGGCTGATAATAAGCCGTTCGGAATCCATCTTGTGTTTGGAAAGATCCTCCACGTCCACTTTCCTGAAATGGCCTATGCCCATGTGCACCGTTATGAAGGTTTTGTTTATGTCCTTCAGAATCATCCGGTTGAAAAGCTCCCTGCTGAAATGTGTTCCGGCTGCAGGGCAGGCGACGGCACCTTCATGAGCCGCAAATATGGTCTGATAATTTATGCTGTCCTCCGGGGTCACTTCTTCCTTGACCCACTTGGGCACCGGAGGTTTCCCAAGGCTGAAAAGCGTGTGCTTGAAGTCTTCGTATTCGCCGTCGTACAGGAATCGCAGTGTCCTGCCTCTGGAAGTGGTATTGTCTATCACTTCCGCTACAAGACTTTCGTTTTCACCAAAATAGAGTTTGTTCCCTATCCTGATCTTTCTCGCGGGGTCCACTATCACATCCCAAAGTCTCTGCTCCCTGTTGAGTTCGCGCAGAAGGAAAACTTCGATTTCAGCACCGGTCTTTTCTTTGTTTCCCTTGAGCATGGCAGGAATGACCTTAGTGTCGTTGAGCACGAAATCGTCTCCTTTTCCGAAGTAGTCTATGATGTCCTTGAATACACGGTGCTCAATCTCGCCGCTGTCTTTGTGCAGCACCATGAGCCTGCATTCGTCTCTCCATCTCGGAGGTTCCGATGCGATGTTCTCCTTGGTTATGGGGAATTGGAATTGAGAAAGCTTCATCTTGTCTGTGACCTTGCTTGATATAAATAGCCTTTCAAACGGCAAACAATATATATACGGAAAAAAATGTTTTTTGTTTCATCATGCCGTTCAGGCTTTTGCGGTTTTGAACACCTCCGCAATGGAAGGATAGGTATTTTTAAGATAGGGAGGCAGGCTTGAACGTGCGACCCATGCCGCTTTGGCGATATCTTCTTCTATCTGCGGCGTCAGGTCCACGGGGTCGGGGTAGAGCATTTCATACCACCAGGTATGTTTGAGATGCCATATTCCGTCACGCTTGTAGCAATGGTCCGTTATGCAGATGAGGCCTCCAAGCTCCAGTTTCTTTACCCCCGTTTCTTCCTGCACCTCCCTCACGGCAGTTTCCTCTATGTTTTCCCCCCTTTCCTGATGACCTTTCGGCAGGTCCCAAAGACCGTTCCTCTTTATGAGCAGAAAATCTCCTCTGCGGTTGGAGACCAGTCCTCCGGCCGCGTTCACTTCTTTGAACTCCGCGCAGACTTTTCCGTACATTTCTTCAGTGTTCTCCGACGGAATGCAGACAAGGTCCGGAGAGGCGGAAGTTTCGAACATTTCCACGAGAGAGCGGATGTCGAATTCTTTGCCCGGTATGAATTCAACGGCGTTGGGGTCGGACAGTGCCGGATCTCCGGTCCGGCAGATGAGTATGCACCGCTGTTCAAAATATATTCTGTGGATATGGGCCATTCGATTATTTCATTATATTTGTTCTGAAGTATGCAAAGTTACAACAAGTTTTCTTTGCCCGTTTTTAAAATTTTCCGGCTTTATGACGAAATACAGCAGCAAAAGAGGGATAGTAAGCTGCCCTCCTTACCAATTATATATGGCGTTCGCCGACATGAGGAATTTTCTGCAGTATGTGCCCGCCGACAAAAAACAGGATGTGAATGCCGACTACGACACCATAAACTTCAAAGTACAGGGGTTTGACTTTGGAGTGAAAGCTTTTGAAAGAGTTCCGTATTCGAGGCTCAGCTTCGTGGACAACGGCGCTCCGTTCGCCTTTAAGGTGGAGCTCTGCTTTGACTCCGACAACGGCAGTCAGAACACGACGGATTTCCATATAGAAGTGGAAGCCGATTTGAACTTCATGATGAAAATGATGATCGGGTCAAAGATCAAGGACGGTCTTGACAAGCTTGTGGATGCCATGGTGGACATGTCAAACGGCATCGTGCCCGAGGGTTTCGATCCTTCTCAGTTCAATGGGGGAGGCGATTTCTTTAAAAAGAACTGATGACAGACTCCCTGAATATTGCTTTCAAGGAAAGTCTTGAAAAGACCATAGGGGCGGACAATGCCTGCAAAGCCTTAGCCGCCTTTGAAGAAGAGCCTTCCGTATCCGTCAGGCTTAACCCATTTAAAACGGGGCGGCATGACTTGTCCGTTACGGAAGGTGCGGATGCCGTGCCATGGAATCCCCACGCTTATCTATTGCGCGGACGCCCTTCTTTTACTGCGGATCCTGCTTTCCATGCCGGTGCATACTATGTGCAGGATTCTTCGGCCATGGCGGTCGGGTACATGGCCCGCTGCTTTATGGACGGAAAGAACCGTCCTTTCCGTGCGTTGGATTTGTGTGCCGCACCGGGCGGAAAGACAAGCGATCTTGCTTCATCGCTACGGGAAAGATTCGGAAATTCGTTCATGCTCGTGGCAAACGAAGTTTCCAGGCAGCGGGCCGCTGTCCTCTGTGAGAACGTGGCCAGGTGGGGCGACCCCAACGTGGTTGTGACAAGTGTCGATCCTGCCGCATTCGCCGGGTATGAAGGTTTTTTCGATCTTATCCTTGCCGATGTGCCATGCTCGGGAGAGGGCATGTTCAGAAAAGATGCGGATGCCGTGAAGATGTGGTCGCCTTCTAACGTGGCCCTGTGTGAATCCAGGCAGCGGCGTATAGTGGCCGATGTCTGGCCCGCGCTTGCCGAAGGGGGAGTGCTTGTGTATTCCACCTGCACATTCAACGACAAGGAAGATGACGGCAATGTAAACTGGATTACGGATACTCTCGGGGCCGAACCGCTTTCGTGCGGGATGCCTTTCGCGGGAATCCTTCCCACGGAACGGGGGTTCGTCCTTGTGCCCGGTCTCGTGCCCGGAGAAGGTCAGTATTGTGCCGCGCTGCGTAAAACCGGCGGGACACAATGGCGCCGGCGCGGAGGAAAAGCCGTGAAGTTCAGGCAGGACCCTCCTTTGCCGGGGATGTTTTCTGAGGACATGGCTTTCTTGCGGAAAGGGGAGCTTTTCATCGCCATACCTGAGGTCATACTTTCTGAAACAGAAGTGCTGGAACCGCTGCATCCTCTGATGAAAGGCGTGGCTGTCGGTGAAATGAAGGGAGGAAAACTTGTCCCCCATGCCGACCTCGCCCTTTCCGTTTCTTTGTCCGCTTCCGCATTTCCTGTCGCAGAGGTGAACCTGGCATGTGCTTTGTCTTTCCTGCGTCGGGAAACTCTCAATCTTGGAGCGGACGCCGAACGGGGGGTCCTGCTGGTCGAATATGACGGTTACGGGCTTGGATTTGTGAAGAATCTGGGTGTCAGGTGCAATAATATGCTGCCTCAGAGCCGCAGAATCAGAATGGAAATATAATCATGTGCATGAAAAAGATATTTGCAACAGCTTTTTTTTCTCTCGTGTGTCTTGCGGCCATGTCGCAGACAACTCAGGAGGAATTCCTTGAGCGCTATAATCTGCTGTCCTCCAAACTCGGAATGGACGGGGTAGGCATAGAGACGCTTGTCACCAAATGGGAGGCGGCTTTTCCTGAAGATGAAAACATGCTTTCGGCGGCGTTCCTTTATTATTATGCCAAAAGCCAGACTACGGAGACAATTTCTTCGGACAAACCGCTCTATCTCGGAAAGTCTCCCATCCTGTCTCTGAAAGACAGCCTCGGCAGACCGGTGTATTACTTTGAAGATATCAGATACGATGACGAAACCTTCGGCAAGGCCCGCCGCTACATTGAGAAACTCAACAAGCTGCATCCTGACAGGCTTGAAAACAGGTGCGCTGCCGTAACGGCTCTGGCGAATTATGAAAAGGGCAGTCCCGACATGGCTCTGTCCGAGTTGAAGAAACTGGCGGACAGCTATTTCAAAGAACATCCGGCGTGGACTTATTCCGGTACTCCGGTAGATGACGAATCATTCAAGGCTCTGATGCAGGACTATTGCTACTCGTTCTTCAAGACCGGAACGCCGTCCGGATATGAAGCCTTTCGTGCTCTTTCGGAGAAGATGCTTGAATATCTGCCTGATGATCCGCTTTTTCTCGACAACATCGGTTCATACTATCTTGTCGGAAAGAAAGACAGCAAGAACGCGCTCAAATACTATAACAAGGTTCTGAAGATCAAGCCTGATGACATCACCGCCATTAAAAACTGCGTTGTTTTGGCAAGAACCTCAAAAAACGTGAAGCTGGAAAAGAAATATCTGCCTATGCTTGTAAGATACGGTGAAGACGAACCGGCCCGAGAGGGAGCCAGGGTGAGGCTTGAACATCTCAACCGCGGCGGGAAGTGACGCGTCCGGCTATCTGCCGGAAGAGGAGTGTCTTTTCTTGTAAAGTTCCTCGGAATTGACGAGGTTGTGTGCAATCGCATACAGGCCGCCGGCTATGGATGTCACAGGTGTAAGGAAATTGTAGCCGAGCCATATTATGAATCCGGTATTCTTCTGACCGAGGGATTGCCCGGCCGTAATTCTTCTGACCTCGCCGAATCTGCTTCCGATTCTGTGGCCGACTGCGAATTGGATGAAGCAGCTGGAAAAAGAGACCACGGCTATAAGCAATAGGGTAATCCAGGAAAGCTCGCTGTAGACTAAGGCTTTGGTGGCCAATATCATGGATAGTGTAAGGCTGACTCCCCAAATATAAAACGCCAGCCACGTGTATCTGCTGAGGAAGGCCTGGAGTCCGGGAAGCGTATAGCGGATCAGCCATGCTGCCAGACATGGCATCAGAAGCATGGGAAAAATCTTTTTTGCAATCAGAAAGACGCTTTCCATGAAGCTCAGCGAGGTGGGGTGAACAAGCGGCACTACCGCAGGTATCAGGAAGGTGGACATGGCGTTGACCAAGGCTACGTATGCCATGATCTCGGCCAGGTTTCCGCCCAGCTTGTCCGTTATCACTCCTGCGGCGGAGGCTGTGGGGCAGATGAAGCAGAGCATTGCGGACTCGAGCAGAATCTTCACATCCTGGTCAGGCGTCATCACGGCGGCAAAAGCCAGCGCAATGAAGGAGAATGCCTGAAAAAAAAGCAGATAGACATGCCAGCGGTGAGTTCTCATGTCGTGCGGGGAAACTTTGACGAACTGCAGGAAAAGCATGAGTGTTATGGAAATCTGCTGACCTTTGTCGGTGATCGTGCTGCAAACCGGACCTATGGGGCGCAATGTCGGGGTGAAATGGTAGATGAGGTATAGGCTTATTCCGCATATTATGGCGATAGGAAGCATCCAATCCTTGAAAAACTGTATTATGGCTTTCCCCATGTATCCTTTGATTAGAATCAACAAAGTTCGTACAAAATAGTTAACTTTGCAAAAATGGCTTTCGGAAGTTTTTTATTTATCAAATATGCGAGCAACATTAGCTATTATGTCAGCGGCTTTGATTTTAGCGGGCTGCGGCGGAACGAGGGAGAAAGTTCCTGCCATCGATCTTTCGAATCTTGACACCACTGTATCGCCCAAAGTGGATTTTTATCAGTATTCTACGGGCGGATGGCAGAAAAAGCATCCTCTCGGAGCGGAATATGCCAGGTTCGGTACCTTTGACCAGCTTCGGGAAACAAACGTCGAAAGACTGAACGGACTGTTTAAAGAAATGACAGGACTCAGCGCGGAAGACGGCAGCGATGAGCAGAAGATAGCTGATCTGTATAAGATGGGGCTTGATTCCGTCCGTCTCAATGCGGAAGGGGCGGAGCCTGTCAAGCGTTATCTTGACGCCATCTACGCGGTGTCCGATAAAGAAGGGCTTGTAAAGCTCATAGCGACCATGCACGATGCCGGTTCCAATCTTTTCTTCGGAGCATTCGTTTCGGCCGACCTTGACGACAGCGACTCCCAGATATTGTATATGGGGCAGGGCGGACTTGGAATCGGCAACAGGGACTATTATGTGAAGGAAGAGAATGCCTCCGTAAAGGAAGCCTACCGCACTTTCCTTACCTCCGTATTCTCTCTGTCGGGCGTGGACGATCCTCAGCATGCTGCGGACAACGCTCTTTCCGTGGAGGACGTGCTTGCCCGGAATTCCTGGACCAATGTGCAGGAAAGGGACATAGACGCCCAGAACAATCCGAGGACAACCTCGGAGATAATCAAGTCTTATCCCGGATTCGATTTCGGCCTGTATTTCTCCCGGAGGAATATTCCTGAGCAGAAGAAAATCATAGTGGCCGAGCTTTCCTATTTCGAAGGCATGTCCGAATATTTCGGTACGGCTGATCTGGATGCCCTCAAGGATTATGTCGCAGGTCAGTTCCTGCAGGAATCCTGCCCTTACTTGAGCGATGATTTCTACAACGCCTATTTCGATTTCTTTAGCCGCGCCATGTCCGGGGTGACACAGCAGAAACCCCGTTGGAAGAGGGCCATGGCAGTTCCCAACAGCATTCTTGGCGAGGCCGTAGGAAAGATGTATGTGGCGAGGTATTTCCCCGAGGCTTACAAGTCTCAGATGCTTGATCTTGTCAAAAACCTTCAGACGGCATTGAGCCAGCATATCGACAGTCTCGACTGGATGAGCGACGTCACCAAGGAGAAAGCCCACGAAAAGCTGGACAACTTCACCGTGAAGATAGGCTATCCTGACAAATGGAAGGACTATGGTACCCTGCAGATAAATTCCCAGAAGAGCTATCTCGAAAACATACTTGAGGCCAGCCGTTGGTATGTGGCCGACAACATGTCCAAGCTCGGCAAGAAGACCGACCGGAGCGAATGGGGAATGACACCTCAGACCGTGAACGCATACTACAACCCGTCCACAAACGAGATCTGCTTCCCCGCTGCGATTCTCCAGCCGCCTTTCTTCAACCCCGATGCTGACGCCCCCGTCAATTACGGTGCCATCGGTGTTGTGATCGGACATGAAATGTCACATGGTTTCGATGATCAAGGCAGACTTTTCGATGCCAAAGGAAACAAGACTGACTGGTGGACCAAAGAGGATGCCGAGAAGTTCAAAGCCAAGGCCGACATCCTTGCCGACCAGTACAGCAGAGTGGAGGTTTTGCCGGGAGTCATGGCTGACGGACGCAACACGCTCGGTGAAAACATAGGCGACCATGGTGGGCTCAGCATAGCTTATACGGCCATGGAAAATGCGATGCAGGGGAAAACGGCTGCACCTATAGACGGGTTTACCCCTTCTCAGAGATTCTATCTTGCGTATGCGACCGTATGGGCACAGAATATTACGGATGAGGAAAAGAAGAGACTTACTCTTCTCGATGTTCACTCTCTCGCCTGCAACAGGGTAAATGTGGCTCTGAGGAATTTCCAGACCTTCTTCGATGCATTCGGCATAACGGAAGGCGATCCCATGTTCCTCCCTGAAAGCCAGAGAGTTCATATCTGGTAGAAATTGAATGTTAGCCGTTTCATAGCGGGACGACTGCGCTTTGACGAAAAGATAGCTATGCTTGCCATAGCTATCTCTTTCTTTGTCATGATTCTGGCGGTCTCCATCTCATCGGGATTCAGAAACGAGATCCGTAAGGGTATCGCCGAGATTTCCGGTGACATCTTCATTTCCATGCCTTCTGCGGACTATTCCGGTGATGAAGCCGCGATAGACAGCGTTGGCCGTTATCTGGCCATGCTGACGGAAACTGAAGGGGTGGAACGTGCAGTTCCGGCCGTTTATCGTGCCGGCATAGTCAGAGTCGGGGACATGATTGAAGGGGCTTTTTTCAAAGGAATTCCCGGCGGGGGAGACAGTCTTAAAGTTTCCGTACCGAGGTCTCTTGCCGAAAGGCTTTCTCTCGGCATCGGAGATCCGCTTCCTGCCTATTTCATAGGAAACAGGGTGAAGGTCAGGAAGTTCACCATAGACAACATCTACGAAGACGCTCTCGGAGACAGCGGCGGATATGTCGTGTTTGCCGGCATCGGTGACATGCGGAGACTCAACTCATGGGGAGAGGACAAGGCATCTGCCGTTGAGGTCATACTTAACCGTACCTGTCGGGGGAACGCGCAGATGAAAGACAAGGCGGAAGAAATCGCCATGCGGCTTCTGTCGGTGACGCCGGAAGATGAGGACGTACCCTCCGTCACTTCTGCGCCGGCCAGGTATCCCGCCATTTTTTCCTGGCTGGATCTGATAGACCGTAACGTGCTTGTCATTCTCGTGCTCATGACCGTTGTCGCAGGGTTCAACATGGTCTCGGCCCTTCTGATTCTGATATTCAGGAACACCTCCACGATCGGGATACTCAAATCCATGGGCATGGGAGATTTATCCGTTGCCGAGATTTTCCTGAGGACTTCTTCCGGAATGGTGCTGAAGGGGATGCTGGCCGGGAATGCCGCTGCCCTGTTCTTGTGTATGATACAGGCTGTCACTCATGTTGTCCGGCTCAACCCCCACAATTATTTTGTATCTTTCGTTCCGGTCCACGTTTCTCTGCCCTTGGTTGCGGTTGCTGATATTGTGGCTTATCTGCTGATAATGGCAGTTCTGCTTATTCCGTCACTTGCCGTGTCACGTGTTGATCCTGCTGCGACCGTGAGGGCGAAATGAGCTTGAAATCTTCGTAGAAGGACAGGACGGAAAGAACGTACGCCTCGGTCTGGTTGCCTCTTATGCCTCCATACAGCATGGTCGTGTCCGACTTTGCCTTCTTGTCGTTCCTGATTGTCTCAAGTACTTTTTCAAAATCCGTCCAGGTGCTGCAGGGGAGTCCTTTAGCTTTGGCGTAACGGAAACAGTCCATCACTTTCCCTTCACCGGTGTGGTACGCCGCAAGCATGAACATGTTAAGATCCTGCGGGGCGCAGAGCCCGTAAAACATGTTTCTTATTTTTGTCAGGTAGGCCACTCCTGCCTTTATGTTTTTTTCGGGGTCCAGCATGTCGTCGTTGCTGAATCTCCTGGCGGTGGACGGCAGCATCTGCATCAGACCTTCCGCTCCGGAGGGAGATTTTGCGTCTATCCTGAACTGCGATTCCTTCCAGATGAGGGCTTCAAGCAGTCGCCAGTCCCATCCGATGTCAGCGGCATGACGTTTGACAAGCTCGTCATACGGACCTGCGTTGTCGAAACTTTTTCCGGAAGCAATCCTCGCCCCCGGCTCATAGGAAGGGCTGAAACGTGCGAGAAGCTGCCTGTATGCGGAACTTCTGCTGAAATCCGACATCCATTCGTCAAACTCGCGAATCAGAAGTTCATTGTTTTTGTTTGTCAGCCATATAGTATTGTCCGGCATGACTTTGGAGCATATGAACCCGTCAACCGGCCCGAGGCTGTCGCTGTAGGGCATGACGGCCAGACGGATGCTGTCCCTGCTCAGATAAAGCAGCACGGAATCCCTCATGGCGGAGGAGAAAATCTCCGGGGTGGAATTCATTTTTTCCCCGAGAAGCCGGACCATTTCGAAGTTGAAGCCGGTGCTCAGCCTCACTGCAGGCGGATGATGTCCGCTGAGGCAGAGGACGCAGTTGAATTCATTGTCCAGGGCTTTGGGCTTGTTCTTCTCTTTCTGTGTTATTGCGGGAACGGCGAAGAGAACGATCATCGCCGGTACAAGAAATCGGATCAGTTTTTTCGCCCTTTCGTGCATCTCCTATCTTCTGTTGCCGCCTGGAGCGGAGACATTCCGTTCACCGGAAGAAGAGCTTCCTCCTGAGGACATGCTGTCATTTTTCCTTGTCTGCAGATAGAACGGCCACCATATTCCGAATTTCAGAGCACGCTGTGATCTGATGTATCCGTCGGCACTGAAATAGTCGGCGGAATCGTTGGGCCAGCCCATGTTCGCATTGACAAGTTTGACGAAGATTGTCGCTCTCTTCCACTGCATGTTTACAAAAAGGTCTATATAGGGGCTGTTTCCGTATTTTTCCTTTCTCTGATTGTGGAACAGTCCCGATTCAGGATTGTATCCGGGAGCATACCAGCTGGAGGTGTAGAGGGTGTTCGCCCCGATCTGCATCTGGAGTACATTCTTCACCACATCGAACTGGAGATACCATTTCAGATTGAGGGCGGCGGCCGGAAGCGGAACTACGTCGTCGTTTGAGCTGAACTGGAACAATGCCTTGTTGTCGAAATGCAGTTTCCAGAGCCTGAAGTCCTTGTTTATTCCTATTTTGGCCACGCTCATCGCTCCGCTGTTCTGGTTCGCCACGGCCAGGCTGTCATAGAATATGTTATCCGTAAGCAGGGAGTAGCCTGCGTCTATGGAGAACTTCCAATGCGGAACGGATATTTTACCCTCTATGGATGTCCTGGAAACCTTGGAAAAATCCTTGTCCCATTTAAGATGGTTTGAATAGTAGTGCTTTTCGAAGTAATCCGGAGATTTCAGAGATGTCTCGAAATGGGCCGATATGTTAAGCGGACTTTTTCTGTGTCTGCGGAAAGGATACATGCTGAAACCGGCATTGGCCTCAAGGGCAAAATCGTTGCGTCTGGCTCCTGCGAAAGTGTACTGGCCCGCCGCATCCCAGCTGATGTACCTTCTGAGCTGTCCCGATGCTCCGCCATAGACATATGTGGAGTTTTCCGCATGGTTACGGGGCGGTGTGATGTATCCTGACGGAGTGAACATATAATAGTTCATCATCCTGTAGCCGAGGCCTGCGTTCACGCTGGAGACTATCGCGTCTTCCGCCCAGGGCTGTATCCGCATGAACACTTTGTTTTCAAACTTCATGACTCTCAGGGAGTCGTACGAACTGGTGGGGTTGATGTAGAAGCGTTCGTTGTAGTAGCTTCTGCCTATTGAATCGGTGCTGCCGATGTTGTCCGTGTAGATTTTCCTATAGACTGAATATTCGCTGTTGTGGCCTATGAATGCGGTGGTCACGTCTTTGTCTATCATTCCTCCCGCGGCCGCGACGGAGTCCTCGGGTGAAAGCTTTTTCAGAAAACTGAACGGGATTCTGTACGTCTGGTTGAGATATACGGTATTCTTTTTCAGAAGATTGTCCGCATCGGTCAGATTGACTGCAACCTCTCGCGGGCCCATGGTCGTGTCTCTTATGAAACGGGTGTCGTGGACTCCTCCGTTCTCCGCTTTCTTGACGGAATTGAAGATGTAGCCCAGATGCGCACTGTATTTCCTGCCCAGCCAGTTCACACCCGCGAATGCCGTCCTGTTGTCCGCTGATTCGTTGTCGAGCATACCGTTGGAGCCGTTCCTGTCATAGCTGAGGGTGAAATTCAGGGAAGGATAGATGTTCTGGGTGGTCAAGATGTGTATGTTGTCTTCCGCCTGCTCTTTGTTTGCGAACAAAGTCCCCCAGTAGGCCAGTTCCGTATAAGGAGTCTTGGTGTTGTACATGTCGGCTGTTCCTGGTGAAAAGCTGTATGCTTCGTAAGGGTCGTAGAAGGTGACTCCTTCTTCGGATTTGCGTTTGAAGAAGTCCATGTACTGCATGGCTGAACCGGAAGTCCCCAGATATATGGCGTTTACGTCCTTTCGCATGAACTTCAGGTCATTGAACCAGTAATTGTAGCTCGTGTCGATGTCCGAGGTCCTGACGGTGTTGAAATACCGGTCTGCATGCCATCTGATGATCCGTCTGTACTGCATCGAATCAGGAAGGGCGAATGTTTCCAATATTCTCGGGACAGATTCTGCGATACTGTCCCGGATGGCTTTCAGGCTGTCCTTGACGGCATATATGCTGTCGGCCAGATGTTGTTTCCTGGCCATCTTGAGGTTGAAGTCGTACTTTTTCCTCTCCTTTTTGTCGAGAGAAGCGTACCACAGTTCGAATTTCTTTTTGGCGGCGGCCGAGGAATCGGCTGAATAAATGGAGTCCAGCTTCCTCCATGTCAGGCTGTCACCTGCGCTTATCAGAGAATCTCTTGTCTGAACATGGGCAAGAGAGTCGTTCAGGGCAATGTAAAACCTGTAGCGGAAAGGATCTGTGAATCTGAGCGAATCCGGAACGCGCATTGTGTCACGCGCCGATACCGCAGCCGTATCTTCCTCCAGATCGAACACGCCGGGAATGTCCGTGCCGGTTTTTTCTTTCCTGAATCGGGTATAAAC
>CAYWPV010000035.1:0-16971 GCA_964460265.1 uncultured Muribaculaceae bacterium
TGAGGGAACAGTTGCAAACGTTCCGCCTCAGGGCGGCAGAAAGCACCCGCATCAGGAATTCATCAGGATAGATACTACGAATATCCTTTTCATATGCGGAGGCGCTTTCGAGGGGATAGAACGACGCATTGCCCAAAGGCTCAACACGCAGGTCATTGGCTACGGCTCATCGAAGAAACAGGTCGTGGACAAGGACAATCTTCTGCAATATGTGGATGCGCAGGATTTGAGGAGCTACGGACTCATCCCGGAGATAATCGGCAGGCTTCCGGTGATAACCTATCTGGATTCTCTGGACAGAGATGCGCTTAAACGTATCCTCACGGAGCCCAGGAACGCAATAATGAAACAATATGAAAAGATGTTCGAACTTGACGGACTCAAGCTTATGGTTGACCCTGAAGTTTTGGACCTCATAGTGGACAAAGCCATTGCCGACAAGCTCGGTGCGAGGGGATTGCGCTCCATCTGCGAGAAGCTGATGACCGATGCCATGTATGACGCCCCTTCTTCCCGCAAAAAGACTTTCCATCTCACTGCCGAATATGCAAAAGAGCGTCTGACAAATTAGTCTGCGGACTGGAAACCGTAATTAATTTAACGGCTTTTACCCTTTTGCAGAGGGTTAAAGCCGTTCTTTCGTCAGAAATCGCTATATTTATCGGTTACATCAAATTATTGCGGCTATGGTGGACAAATATGTATGGAAATTCAAGCCCGTAGGAGGAACCGGCCGGGTGGACATATCAACAGGTGAGGACATAAAACATCTCGGTGAACTGGACAAAAAGCTTTGGACTGTGCTGAGCTGTCCCGCAAGCGGTCTGGAGTTTGACCAGCAGACCCTTGAACTGTTGGATACGGACAAAGACGGGAAGATAAAAACGGATGAAGTCATAGCGGCCGCAAACTATCTCACATCGGTCATAAAAGATGCGGATCTTCTTCTTAAGGGAGAGGATTCGATTGAGCTGTCCCAGTTCGATACGGACAACCCGGAAGGTCTGAAACTGCATGATTCAGCGGTGCAGATCCTGAAGAATCTGGGACTGGATAAGGATACCATTTCGCTGGAAGACGCATCCGGGTCGGTTGCCATTTTTACGGGCACGAAATTTAACGGAGACGGTGTCATCACCACGTTGTCTCCGGATCAGGAGTCTCTTAAAAAGACCGTTTCCGACATAGTCGCCGTCAGCGGCGGAACAATGGACCGAAGCGGAGAGACGGGAGTAACTGCCGCGCAGATAGAGAAATTTTATGCCGACTGTTCCGATTATTCAGATTGGGTCGCATCCGGCAAATCCGATGAGATACTCCCTTACGGTAAAGATACCGAAGCCGCACTTGAAGCTGTCACGGCCTTGAAGGACAAGGTTGCCGATTATTTCATGAGATGCCGTCTGTCCGCATTTGACAGGGATTCGGTGTCTGCTCTTGATGTACAGATAGACAAAATCAGCGCCATAAGCGGCAGGAACCTTTCATCGTGCATCGATGAGATTGCGTCTTTTCCTCTGGCAAGGGTTACGGGCTCCCGTGAGCTGCATTTTGATGCGATAAATCCCGCATGGACTGACGTCTTTACAAAATTCGAGAAGATTGTCATGGCCAGGGATTATCCTGAAGCCTCCGCATTGACTGAGGAGCAGTGGAATCTGGTTCTCAAAAAACTGGATGCCTATGCGGCATGGAAGGTTTCCAAGAAGGGAGGGGATACGGAGCAGTTGGGAATAGACCGTGTCAACGAGATTCTCCGGGCCGATGAGAAAGCCTCGCTTCTCGCTCTTGTGGCGGAAGACGAGAAATTGAAAGCGGAGTCTGATTCAATAGACAATGTCGCCAGATTTCTCAGATTGTACGCGAACTTTTATCACTTCCTGCGCAACTATGTGACCTTCGATGATTTCTACGGACGCGGAACCAAGGCCATATTCCAGGCCGGCAGACTCTACATCGACCAGAGAAGCCTGGACCTCTGCATAAAAGTCGACGATTTGACCAGGCACGGGGACATTGCCGGACTCAGCGGCATGTACATCATCTATTGTGCATGCACGTCCAAGACAGAGGGAAAGACCTTCAATATCGCGGCCATCCTTACCGACGGTGACGTGAATAATCTGCGAGTAGGAATGAATGCCGTATTCTACGATGTGAACTCTGTCGACTATGATGCGGTCGTGACGCGCATCATAGACAACCCCGTGAGCGTAAGGCAGGCTTTCTGGACGCCATACAACAAACTTGTACGCAGCATAAACGACAGGATCGACAAGTCCGCGGCCGAAAAAGAAAGCAAGACCACCGGCAGTCTTCTCGAAAAGGTGAATACCATATCCCTCGCGCCTGCCGCCGACGGAGAAAACAAGGCTGAAAAGGCTGTCCCCAAGAAGTTCGACATTGCCACCTTCGCAGGCATCTTCGCGGCCATAAGCTTGGCCGTCAGCTATTTGACCACCGCTTTGGTGAACCTTGCCAAAGGCGTTTCAAGTTCGTGGTACACACTTCCGATACTTATCGCGCTCCTCTTGCTGTGCATATCTGGACCTTCCATGTTCATTGCCTGGAGGAAATTGCGCAAGCGCAATCTTGCTCCGCTGCTCAATGCGAACGGCTGGGCGATAAACGCCCATGTTCTTGTCAACATCACCTTCGGAGCCGGTCTCACTTCGCTTGCAAGTTTTCCGACGCTTGCCGCTGTCGATCCAAAGTTCGCCGGAGCACGCCGGAGGAGGAGACTTGCCGTATGGCTTGTCGTGATCGCTCTTTTGGCAGGATGTGCCTATGCGGCATACTGTCTGTGGTGGAAATAGCCCGATGACCGCATATCGGCTGATGACCGCAAATGAACCAATAACCATTATAATTGATGAAAAAATTATTTTTCGTTTTTTTCGCTTGGGCTTCTCTGTCTTGTGCGGCGTTTGCCCAACCGGAGATTGAAAGCCAGTGGAACGGAAAGAAAGTAGCCTTCCTCGGTGACTCCATTACAGATGAAAGACAGATCGGAACTACCAATGATGTGTTCTGGAACAACCTCAGAAGCATTCTTGGCATCGACGCCTATGTCTACGGAATCAGCGGTCACAGGATGGATCACATCGTAGGACAGGGGGAGCGTCTCGAAAAAGAACATGGTCAGGATGTGGATGCCATAATAGTGTTCATAGGCACAAATGATTTCAACGGGAACGTACCTCTCGGCGAATGGTACACCTATTCTTACGAAAAAACGGTTGATGACGGCCCCCGGGAGGTGATCAGGAAGCATCGGGAACTTGTTTTCGACAACAGCACCTTCAAAGGAAAATCCAATGTCGTGATGCGCTGGCTGAAATCGCATTATCCCGACAAGCAAATCATCTTTCTGACCCCTCTTCACAGAGGGTATGCGCGTTTCAGCGACAGCAACATACAGCCTCCTGAATCTTTTGCCAATGAAAGCGGCTATTTCATAGATGATTACATAAGTGCCGTCAAGGAAATGGCCGATGTGTGGGCAGTCCCCGTGATAGATCTTTGCAGCATCTCCGGACTTTATCCCATGGAGGACGCACAGGCTCCGTATTTCAGAAACACTGGGACAGACAGGCTCCATCCCGGCACTCAGGGCCACTTGCGCATGGCTTATGCTCTGGCCTATCAGCTGCTGGCATATCCGGCCTCATTTCCGAAACTTAACTAAAAACAAATGATATGAGAAAAGTTTTTGCGTTTTTATGCTTCGCCGCTCTTTGCGCAGTGTCCAACGCAAAGGTACACAATGTGTTGGATTACGGAGCTAAAGGGGACGGACAGGCCATCGATTCCCCCGCGATCAATGCCGCGATAGAAGCTGCTTCTTCCGAAGGGGGCGGTGTGATACTGTTTCCTGCCGGCATCTACAGCAGCTATTCCATCCGTCTGAAGGACAACATTACACTCCGTCTTGAAAAAGGAGCGGTGATCAAAGCTGCCAAGCCGACCGAACTCATGGGATTTGATGATCCCGAACCCAACGAATGGGACATGTACCAGGATTTCGGACACAGCCATTGGAAAAATTCCCTGATATGGGGCATCGGCCTTAAAAACCTCAAATTCGAAGGAGAGGGCCTTATCGACGGGACAGGCGTCCTTTCCAGAGGCGAGCGCCGTCCCGGGGGCCTGGCAGATGCGAACAAGGCCATAGCGCTGAAAGAATGCTACAATGTTACGATAAAAGGCATCAGCATGCTTATGTGCGGACATTTCGCTCTTCTGCTTACAGGCGTTGACAATCTTCTTATCGATGGAGTTACGGTGGATACCAACCGCGATGCATTCGACATCGACTGCTGTGAAAATGTCAAGATTCTGAACTGCAAAGTCAATTCTCTCAACGATGACGGCATCGTGCTCAAATGTTCCTACGGACTCGGAAGAGCGAAACCTACGGCGAATGTTCTGATCAAGAACTGCGAAGTATCCGGATACGATCCCGGAACTCTGTATTCCGGAGAGAAGACCACTAATGTCGCAAAAGCTCCGGATCAGGACGGTCCTACCGGAAGAATCAAGCTTGGCACCGAAAGCAACGGCGGATTCCGTAACATTAAAGTCAGGGACTGCAAGTTTACGCATTGTCGCGGACTTGCGCTTGAAACTGTCGACGGTGCGCCCATGGAGAACATAGACGTGAAAGGACTCGTGATGGACGACATCTGCAACTCTCCTATTTACATCAGAATAGGCGACAGAATGCGTGGGCCTGAGTCCCTGCCCGCCTCCATTGCCAGGAACATCAGGATTTCCGATGTCAAGGTAACCGATTGCGACAGCCGTTATGCGCTGCTTATCGTCGGACTTCCCGACAATCCCGTTGAAAACGTGACCCTCAAGAACATCAGCATACAATACAGGGGTGGACTCACGCTTGATGATGTCAAGCAGCAGAAAAACTCCAATCCTTTCTTCTTCGGCAGAAGAGGCGGTTATCCGGAGCCTTCCGCACACGGCATACAGCCTGCATGGGGCCTTTCCATGCAGCATGCCAGAAACATCACCTTCAAGAATGTGACCATGACGCTCATGCAGCCTGACGAGAGGGAAAAGATGTATCTTAAAGATGTGGAAAATTTTGTATGGGAATAATCTAACTAACACTAGAACAATGAAAAAGACATTTGTGTTGCTATCACTTGCTGGCCTTGTCTGCGCCTGTGCGCAGCCTGCGCAAGAGAAGACAGAGGCTGTAAACGACTCAAACACGGCACTGCACCTCCTGCAGCCTGACTATAAGATTCCTTACGGAGTGCCTTCGGTAGACTCCGTAAAAGCTGATCTTGACCGAGTGCTGAAGTTTCTGGACGAGAATACTCCCACGGCACTGAAAGAAAACGGTGAGCTCGAAAGGGGGGCATTCCGCCTCGCCAGCTATGAATGGGGAGTGACCTACTCGGCCATGTTGCGTGCCGGAGAGACCACAGGCGACAAGAACTTTACTGACTATACGGTAAACCGCCATTCATTCCTGGCGGAGCAGGCACCCATCTGGAAAGAAAAGGCCGCCAAGGGCGAAAAAGTCGATCCTCAGATGAGCCAGGTCGTCACACCCAAGGTTCTGGACGATGCCGGCGCAGTGTGTGTCTCGATGATCCGCGACCAGATCGCCAATCCGGATCTGCAGCTGAGAGGTCTGATAGACAACTATATGGACCTTATCATCAACAAAGAGTACAGGCTTAAGGACGGAACGCTTGCCCGTAACAGGCCGCTCGCCAATGCGGTGTGGCTCGACGACATGTTCATGGGAGTCCCTGCCATAGCATGGTACGGCAAACTGACGGGCGAAAAGAAGTATTACGATGAAGCTCTGAAGCAGATAAGCCTGTTCAAAGAAAAAATGTGGGTGCCCGAGAAGAAACTTTTCAGACACGGGTGGATTGAGTCCATGGATTACCATCCTTCGTTCCATTGGGGGCGTGCCAACGGATGGGCCATTCTTACCATGTGCGAAGTGCTTGACGCCATTCCTGAAGGATATCCCGGAAGAGACAAGGTCCTGGAACTTTACCGCGAGCATGCGGAAGGTCTTGCAGCCCTCCAGAGCGGAGAAGGATTCTGGCATCAGCTTCTTGACAGGAATGATTCATATCTTGAAACTTCCGCCACGGCCATCTATGCCTATTGTTTCGCCCACGGAATACTCAAAGGCTGGCTGAATGAACTCGCTTTCGGACCTGTGGCATGTCTGGCGTGGAATGCCGTATCTTCCGAGATTGACGCGGAAGGAAAGGTAAACGGCACATGCGTCGGAACCGGCATGGCCTTCGATCCGGCATTCTATTATTATCGTCCGGTAAGCCCTTATGCAGCCCATGGTTACGGTCCTGCCGTATTTGCCGGTGCCGAGATTATCGAGCTGGTCAAGAACACATATCCGCGTCTTAACGACAATGCGGTGCAGTTCTATGACAAGGACTATTCCGACAAGGGAGCTATTTTCGCAGTTGACGAATAAATGACGGAAAATGTTTACAGAGCGGATGATTCAAGATATGAATCGTCCATGCGCTACCGCCGCTGCGGAAAAAGCGGTGTTCTGATCCCGGAAATCTCACTTGGACTATGGCAGAATTTCGGAGACACGGTTCCTCTTTCGAGGAGCCGTGAGATTCTCCGCAAGGCCTTCGACAACGGGATATGCCATTTCGACCTTGCCAACAACTACGGCCCGCATTACGGTACCGCCGAACTCAGCTTCGGACAGATTATGGAAAGCGATTTCCGTCCGTACAGAGATGAACTTTTCATCTCTTCCAAAGCAGGGTACGACATGTGGCCCGGTCCTTACGGGAATCACGGTTCGAGGAAATACCTTACGGCAAGTCTCGATCAGAGCCTCCGGAGAATGAAGCTGGACTATGTGGATCTTTTCTACAGTCACAGATTCGATCCTGACACTCCGCTTGAAGAGACCATGCAGGCGCTTGTGGACATAGTCCGCAGCGGAAAAGCCCTATATGTCGGCATATCAAATTATCCTGCCGAACAGGCTCGGATTGCCTGCCGCTATCTCGAAGAACACGATGTACACTGTCTGCTCCATCAGGTGCGCTACAGCATGCTTGTCCGCAATCCGGAGGATAACGGCCAGCTTGCCCAGGCTAAGGAAAACGGCACGGGCTTCATTGCCTTTTCACCTTTGGCGCAGGGACTTCTGACTGACCGCTACCTGAACGGTATTCCTGAAGACTCCAGGGCATCGAGAAACGGTTCTTTGAAAGCTGATGCCGTTACTCCTGAACTTTTGGAAAAACTGAGCAAGCTTTCCGCCGTTGCACAAAGGAGGGGGCAGAGTCTTGCCCAGATGGCTCTTGCCTGGGATCTGAAAGATGACATGGTGACGTCGGTAATCATAGGCGCAAGTTCTGTCCGTCAGCTTGAAGACAACATGAAAGCTGTAGAAAACACATCCTTCTCCGCGGATGAACTGAAGGAGATTGATTCAATTTTGGAACAATAGACATGGAAAACGAATTATTCAGCATAAGAGGCAAGGTCGCCGTCATAAGCGGTGCGGCCGGAGTTCTCGGCGGCAGCATAGCCAGGCACTTTGCTTCTCAAGGTGCGTCGGTGGCGGCGCTTGTCCATAAAGAAGAACAGGTCGTGCCGGTCCGCTCCGAGCTTGCGTCCTCGGGTGGAGACGCTTCGGCATGGTCATGCAATGTCATGGATATAGAGGACATCGCTTCCGTCGCATCCAAAATAGTGGAACGATACGGCCATGTCGATGCTCTTGTCAATGTGGCCGGCGGTAATGTCGCAGGTGCCAACATAATGCCCGATCAGAATTTCTGGGACATGAAAATCGAAGACTGGAACAAGGTGATAGACCTCAATCTCAACGGGACGGTCTTCCCTTGCCATGTTTTCTCAAAACTGTTCGCGGAACAGAAATACGGCTGCATTCTGAACATCTCGTCGATGGCCGCCTACGAAGCTCTTTCACGGGTCGCAGGATATGGTGCCGCTAAAACGGCCGTTTCCAATTTCACCCGCTGGATGGCGAACGAGATGGCTTCCAAGTATGGTGACAAGATTCGGGTCAATGCTCTTGCCCCGGGCTTTTTCATCGGCAAACAGAACCATGCCGCACTTATCAACCCTGACGGCAGCCTTACGGAAAGATCGCGGAAAGTCATAGCCAAGACTCCTATGGGAAGATTCGGTGACATAAATGAACTCAACGGTGCTGCGCAGTTCCTCTGTTCCGATGCGGCTTCTTTCATCACCGGAACAGTGCTTCCCGTCGACGGAGGATTCAGCAGTTTCAGCGGAGTTTAACGTTCGGACGGTATCTTTCTCCAATTGTGACAATCTGTCACCGGAAAGATGTGTAAAATGGACTTTTTGACATATCTAACTGACTGATTGACATGTTTATATGGTTTTTGGGCTTTGGTCTGCGGCTTGCAATTAAGTCAAGCGAACCCGCTAAGAAAGCGGGAGGGAAAAAAGAAAAAAAACAATAAAAATAGGAGATTTAAATTATGGTACCGGTTAAAAACTACAGAAAGAATCACAACAATGTTTGGTTTCCTTCATTCTTTGATGATTTCTTCAACGATGATTTCGTAGGTGTTCCTGTCGCAAAACAGTTCTCTGCTCCTGCGGTGAACATCAAAGAGACCGAGAAAGAGTATGAAATCCAGGTTGCGGCTCCGGGCATGGCCAAGGAAGACTTCAAGA
The DNA here is from genome assembly GCA_964460265.1 of uncultured Muribaculaceae bacterium. GTDB lineage: Bacteria > Bacteroidota > Bacteroidia > Bacteroidales > UBA932 > Cryptobacteroides. Next base: position 8,716 of record CAYWPV010000035.1, read on the forward strand.
TCAACATAGATGACAACAACGAGCTTGTCATTTCCTTCGAGAAGAAATCCAAGAGCGAAAATAATGACGAGAACGCCAGGAATGAAAAGAATGAGAAGAAAGCTACATGGTTGAGAAGAGAGTTCTCTTACAGCTCATATTCACAGGCATTCCAGATTCCTGAGGATGTGGATGAGAAGAAGATTTCCGCAAAGATGGAGAACGGTGTTTTGGTGCTGGCTCTTCCTAAGAAAGAAGTCGCCGAGCAGACTCCTTCAACCCGTCAGATTTCCATTGAGTAATTTCTGAAGATATACGGAGCGATTACGGAAAAGGCCGGTCAAAGTCCAATCGACTGAGACCGGCCCTTTTTTGTGTCCAGTCTCTTAATTCTTCTGTCCAGTTTCAGACGGCTGTATCTGTTTTAGCACACAGGTTTCCGGCAGATACTGCCTGTCAACGATGATCAGGGCCATTGGCCTCATATACCAGGACATGTCTTTGTCCTTATACTCGACACTGTATTCCAGAGTCATGTTCTTCCCGTCGCTCAAAAGCCTTCCCGGAGTGATTAGCGTAAGGGTGTCGGTCACCGGAAGAACAATCCCTATCACGAACTGTGTTTCGAAGTCGATAGGAGTCGGGGAACCGTCCCCGCCCATTACGGGAGCATAGCCGTAGAGTGCATCGAAATCGGACTGGTTGGTGACTATGGGGTTTTCCGGCTCTTCCGCGCTGTTGTTGAAGAAATAATGCTCGGCTACCGTGTAGTCGATTTCATTCTGTCCGGTGCCGCAGCCGGTCATCAATGCGACTGCTGTCAGAACAGCTGACGCTGATGCTAACAATCCTTTCATTTCTACAAGAATCAATAAATACAAAAAAGCATTTCCCTTGTCAGGAAAGTGCTGCAAATATAGACAAATACATCCGCAACAAATATATTTTCCTGGATTTTACATCATGCAATAATCACTTTTAGCGATTGTCCCCATTCCATGCATTTCATATATTTGCCGTCACTATGAAAAACAACAGAATCATAATCGCTTCTTTTGCGCTGCTGCTAGCCGGGGCTGCGGTTCATGCGCAGGACAAGGATGTCAAGACTTTGACCAAGACATCTGACGGTACGGTCATCATCAACACCGTGACCATAGGCCGTGATATCGACGGCTTTGCAGGGACTGTTCCCGTGGAGATCCATATAAAGGACGGAAAGGTCAGCAATATCGAAACTCTTGAAAATGAAGAGACACCGTCCTTCTTTGCCAAAGCGGAAACGCTGCTTTCCAAGTGGATAGGAAAAACAGTCAAAGATGCGCTTGAAACCGAGGTCGACGCCGTATCGGGTGCCACCTACTCTTCCGAAGCGCTTATAGCAAATGTCAGGCGCGGCCTGGAGTACTATCAGAATCCTAAGGGAAAAGAAAAATAAAAAGACCAAGCAAGATTCCGCTTCGCCTGCCATTTATCATGTGAACGGGTTACAAAACCCGGGATACATGAAACAAGCGAACTCAGGAATTATGAAAAACATCAATTTAAGACATCTTGCATTACAGACGCTCCTGTTTTTTTCGATGGGCGTCTTTTTTTCTTGTTCGGATCTCGATAAGGACAATGACAGTTCCTGGCTGAATTATCCGACAGCCGTCGTGACGGTAAAAAACATCGACGGCAATGTGATCCTGCAGGTCGACGACAAAACAGCCGTATATCCGGTCAACCTTCAGAAAGTCTCCTATGACAAGGAGTTCAGGGCTTTTGTAAATTACCGTGATGCAAATGACAGGGAAGCGGGAGATGCCGTGCTGAGCGGAGGCTCCATGGACAAAGTCTATGTCAACTGGCTCCAGGACATTCTCACAAAACCCATGGCGGACAGGACGCCTGACGATGAAGCGGCATATGGTAAAGATCCTGTCGAGATTGTGAACGACTGGACGACCGTATGCGAAGACGGTTATCTCACCTTGAGAATCCGCACATACTTCGGAGGTGAAAAAAAGCATGTTCTCAATCTTGTCCAGGGCGACGATCCCTATGAAGTGATTTTGTATCATGATGCCTGTGAAGACGTCGGAGGGGAACTTGGTGACGCTGCGGTTGCATTCCGTCTTGACAAACTTCCCGATACCGGAGGCTCCGTGGCGGATTTGAAACTGAGCTACCTCTCATTCAGCGGTAAAAAAACGCTGGCCTTCAAATACTGCACGAGGAAAAACTGATCCTTTGTTTTAAATTAGTGTTTGAAACGGCTGAAAGAGGATCGTGGGCATTTTCAAAACAGACAACGAACAGAATATCCTGAACATGTTCCGTCGCGACGAATCTGCCGCGGCAGAACTTCTGTATAAAGAATATGCCCCTTATCTTACAGGCCTATGCGCCAGATATATAGCGGACGACGATGCGCTTAAGGATGTGCTGCAGGAGGCCTTCATAAAAATATACCGAAGCATCGGAAAGTTCAGATACAAAGGCAAGGGGAGTCTTAAGGCATGGGTCAGCCGGATAGCGGTGAATGAGTGTCTGCAACATCTAAGAAAAAAGAAAAAAGGCCCGTCGCCGCTGCCCGATGATGTTGCGGACCTGGTCCCGGAAGAAGATCCTTCCGTGGAAGGAATTGATTACAAGACGATAGTCTCTCTGATAAGAAAGCTTCCCGAAGGTTACCGAGCCGTTTTTAACCTGTATGCGATAGAGGGCAAAAGTCACAAGGAAATTGCTGAACTTCTGCACATAAAAGAGGACAGTTCGGCTTCCCAATACCACAGGGCCAAGAACATGCTTGCCCGGATGATTTCCAAAATGAAGGAATATGAAAGATAGTTGGATAAGAGATCTTCGGAAGATGGCATCGGAGGGGAGAATGGACCCTCCGGAGGGCTTGCTTGACGATGTTAAAAAAAGAATGTCGCGGAGACCATTGTATCGCGTCCTTGCGGTTGCGGCTTCGATATGCATTGTCGCCGCAAGGGCATCGTTTATTCTTTCCGACAGGGAATCTTCGCTTAAGTCCGGGGCCGTCGTGCGTGAAGCTCATGAAACACCGGAGCCTGAGCGTTATGTATCGATTGTCGATGACATTCAGGCAAGACATGAAACGCCTGTGGAGGGGCGGAATATTCCGGACTTTGCGGCAATGACGACCGGCAGCAATCAAGCCGCAGATGAAACAATTCCTGTGAACGATTCCGAGTCGGAAAATGTTGATGACCCTCGGGATGCTGACACGGCATTGCTGAAATACGGCGGAGAAGACAGCGTAAAAAGCGATGGAGAAACTGATTCCTTTTTGGAGGAAGAGAACTTTCAGCGGCCAGGAAAGTTCAGCGTAGGCGCGGACTTTTCAAGATTCGGGTCCGGTGATCATCTTGCCGTAAGGGGACTCATGATGGCCTCTGCCGCCGAGCCATACGGATTGTATTCTTCTGCATTGTCTTCAGTAAGAAGCATCGGCATCGTTGACGCTCCATACGAAAGCAGCAAAAGCCATGACGCTCCGATAAGGGCCGGGATTTCAGTACGTTATGCTCTGAATCACCGTTGGAGCCTACAGAGCGGAATACTATACAGTTTTCTGAAATCGGAATTCAGTGAAAGATACTCCGCATCTGAAGTCAAATCAGAACAGAAGCTGCATTATGTCGGCATCCCCTTGGGGCTGTCATATGATTTGTGGAACAACGGCAGGCTCAATCTGTATCTTTCGGCCGGAGCTATGGGAGAAAAACTGATTTCCGGAAGACTTGTTGCCAAGGGTGAACTTTTTGATTATTCGGACAGTGAATCATCTAAAGCTGTGAAGGAGAACCGGATAGTTATGAGTTTTAACGCATCTGGCGGACTGGAATACATTTTTTCACAGAATGTGTCATTATATGCGGAACCCGGTGTGGCTTTTTATCCGGACGGATGTACTGAACTGAATTCGGCCTACAGCGACCACCGTGCTGCATTTGACATGAAATTAGGCATCCGTTTCAGCTTTAAGAATTAGGCAGGGGAGTCAACGTATTGTGACTGTCATGTTTTTTAATTATTTTTGTTTAAATGCATAAAACTCATGACGTCTTTATTCTTGATCCTGATATCTGTTGTCATACTGACAGGCATTTTTCTCAACAACATCTCTTCCAGGATAGGCATACCCACCCTTCTTGCGTTCATCCTGTTGGGAATGCTCTTTGCCAATAACGGATTATGGCCGGTACGCTTTGACAACTACAATGTAGCCAAAGAGACCTGTACCGTCGCTCTTATCTTCATCATGTTCTACGGCGGATTCGGTACCAGGTGGGAGTCCGTGAAGACGGTAGTACGGGAGGCCTCGCTGCTGGCTTCGCTGGGAGTGGTCATGACTGCGGGTCTCACGGGTCTTTTCTGCAGATTCGTGCTCGGATGGGAGTGGCTGGAAAGCATGTTGCTCGGAGCTGTGATCAGCTCGACGGACGCGGCGTCGGTATTCTCCATTTTGAGAAGCAAGCGTCTGGGACTCAAGAACAATACGGCTCCCATGCTTGAAATGGAAAGCGGAAGCAACGACCCTGCTTCCTATATGCTCACGAGCATACTTCTTTCCATGATGAACGGCTCGGCCAGCGGAGGACTGATAGCATGGAACATCTTTGCGCAGCTTGCGTTCGGCGGTGCATGCGGCGTGGGCATTGCCAAACTTGCCGCCATAGGTATAAAGAAAATAAAATTCCAGACCAGCGGTTTTGATTCGCTTTTCATATTTGCCGTGGCCGTGGCATCGTATGCGATTCCGACCCTGATCGGAGGTAACGGCTATCTGTCCGCATACATCGTGGGAATCATGCTGGGCAATGTGGATTTTCACGGCAAGAAGTCCCTCGTCAGTTTCTTTGACGGGGTCACGGGACTGATGCAGATTCTGATTTTCTTCCTGCTCGGTCTGCTTGCAAGACCGGTGATGATGCATAAGGCGATACTTCCGGCTTTGGCCGTGTTCCTTTTCCTGCTGTTCGTGGCTCGTCCGTTGTCCGTGTTCTCCATACTGACTCCGTTCAGAAAGTATCCTTTCAAACAGCAGACCTTTGTTTCGTTTGTGGGGCTCAGAGGGGCTGCGTCCATCGTTTTCGCAATCATGGCCATGGTCGATCCTGCTTTCCTGAGAAATGACATATTCAACATCGTATTCTGCATTGTGCTGTTCTCGATCGGAATACAAGGTTCGCTCATCCCTTGGGCGGCCAGGAGACTTGACATGACAGACAGTGAAATCGATGTGATGAAGACTTTCAACGACTACTCGGATGCCACGGACGTCAATTTCGGGAGCATCCCCATCACGGAGGAAAGCCGTTGGGCAGGAAAGGCGATCAGGGATCTCGGCCTGCCCAAGAACTTTCTAATCGTTCTTGTCATAAGGGGAGAAGAACGGATTCAGCCGAGAGGAGGAACGGTGCTTCATTCCGGTGACAACATAATCGTTTTGACCAAAGAGTTCGATGATTCCTCCACATCGCTCGAAGAAAAAAGTATAGAAAAGGGCGGCCGTCTTGTCGGGAAAAGGCTTTCCGAACTGACTTACAAGGGGCTCGTCGTCATAATCAGGCGCGGTGAAGAGAACATCATTCCCCATGGCGACACTGTTCTGGAAGAGGGAGACAGGCTTGTACTTCTCGACCTGAAATAGTTTTTGCAAATAAAAGCGGACATCTCTGACGTAACTGGTTTTTTATCGGTATTTTTGCAGCGGTTAATTTTTTATTTTCATGAAAACAAGCAACAAAATCTGGCTGGCAGTTTCCGGGATTCTGCTGATTATTCTGGGGATCATGTGTATTTGCAATCCGTTCGCTACCATGACGGCAGCTGCATGGATAATCGGTTTCTCGACATTGACCGCCGGCGTCTGCAAACTGATATTCGCTATCAGGACGCAGAGTTTCCTTCCGAACAGTGCATCGAGGGTGATTTCATCCCTTCTGCTGATATTTCTCGGCATCATCTTCCTGAGCAATGTTTTCTTCGTGTCGATGTCTCTTCCCATACTTCTTTCCGCATGGATTCTTGTGGAAAGCATAATCATCACCATACAGAGTTTCGACTACAAGAAAGGCGGTCTGACCTATTGGTGGGTAATCAGTCTGCTTGGAGTGGCCGGCATACTTCTCGGCATCTCCTGTCTCCGCGACCCCTCGGTATCGACGGCGTTGTTGTCCCTAATCGCAGGGAGCAGCCTGATTCTTATGGGAGCGGCTTATCTTCTCGGTTTTTCCGGGATCAGCCATATCGAAAAGAAAATCGATGACTTCCACCGTGAATCAGACGTGGATGAGCAGTAAAACGGCATGGCGGTAAGACGAGAAGTTGACATGTTGAACGGCCCCATGTTGGGCCGAATACTGCTTTTTGCTCTGCCTGTTGCAGCCAGCAGCATATTGCAGCAGCTCTTCAATGCCGTGGATGTGATTGTCGTCGGCCGATTCGTCGGCAGCGAGGCTCTGGCCGCCGTGGGAGCGAATACCACAGTGATATCCTTGATTCTGAATCTGTTCATCGGGATAGCCACAGGTGCCAATGTCGTCATAGCCGGACATATAGGACAGCATGACGAAAAAAGAATCCGGATAGGAGTGGGGACTTCTTCCGCACTGGCCATATACAGCGGCATATCGCTCATGCTTATCGGACTTGCCATTTCAAGGCCTCTTCTGGCTATGATGAGCACTCCTGCAAATGTGATGGAGCAGGCTGTGCTGTATCTTCGGATTTACATGTCGGGTGTACCGTTCATAATGATTTTCAATTTCGGGGCGGCGGTGATGCGCAGCAGAGGAGATACGCAGCGCCCTCTGTTCATACTCATAGCGGCCGGCATACTGAATACCATACTGAACCTGACGCTCGTCCTTTTCTTCCGCATGGGAGTGGAAGGAGTGGCGATTGCCACCAGCGTATCAAATCTGCTGAGCGCAAGTATAATTGTGTATATGCTTCGGCATGAAGAAGGCGCTTTCCGCTTGGATTTCAAGAAAATACATCTGGAAAAAGCCGAAACTAAGGCGATTCTTTTCATCGGACTTCCTGCCGGATTCCAGAGCATGCTGTTCGCCATATCCAACGTGTTTGTACAGTCAGCCGTCAATGCTTATGGTTCTGCTGCCATAGCGGGCAATGCCGCGGCTCTTACTTACGAAGGCATCGCCTATCTCGTCGTGCCTGCGTTCTGTGCCGCGGCCATGACCTTCATCAGCCAGAATTATGCTGCCGGACAATATGACCGCTGCAAAAAAGCTTTCTGGAACTGCCTGGCTCTGAGTACTTCCATATGCCTGATATTGAGCATGACGTTCGTGATATTCAGAGTACCTTGCCTCGGACTCTTTTCCACGGACCCGGAGGTCATATCCTATGGAAAGATCAGAATGGAGGTAGCCCTGCTGTTCCTTTTCCTTTGCAATTCCTATGAGATTCCTTCCGCCGCGATGCGCGGTTTCGGAGAATCGCTTCTGCCGGCATTGCTGACGGTGTTCGGCACATGCGTACTTCGTCTGGCATGGATATACATTGTTTGTCCGCATTTCCCCGGCTTCGGTTTCCTGCTTACCGCCTATCCGGTGTCCTGGATACTTACCGGGATCATGGCCGCCACGGCTTATGCGCTTACTTCAAGGAAGAAATACAGAACCGTATCTATCTCATGATGAACCATGAAACTAATTGACCTATTTCATAACGACATCCTCGCAGGGGCCTTCATAGCCTGGGTTTCCGCTCAGGTGCTTAAAGCGATCATTTTTACCATTCAGAACAAACGTTTCGACTGGGAACGTCTGTTCGGTGACGGCGGCATGCCGAGTGCGCATTCCGCACTTGTCTGCTCTGCAGCCGCGACCTGTGCCATTGATTATGGCCTTGCGTCGGCACAGTTCGGAATAGCTACCGTTCTCGCCCTGGTCGTCCTGCACGATGCTTCCGGAGTACGTCTTGAAAGCGGAAAACAGGCAAGAGTGATCAATACCCTCGTGGATATCATCAAGCGTTCTTCAAATGTGGACAACAACATCCAGTATCTTAAGGAACTCCTCGGCCATACTCCTTCCCAGGTTTTTTTCGGCAGCATACTCGGAATAGCTGTCGCCGTCCTGTACAATCTGTGATTCCGGCCGCCTGATTGAATGAAAAAAAGGTGACCCGAGTCTGCAGGACTTTCGGATCACCTTTCTTAGTAGGGACGGTCGGACTCGAACCGACGACCTCTTCAATGTGACTGAAGCGCTCTAAACCAGCTGAGCTACG
>CAYWPV010000036.1:0-16348 GCA_964460265.1 uncultured Muribaculaceae bacterium
AGAGCACGACCTTGCCAAGGTCGGGGTCGCGAGTTCAAGTCTCGTTTTCCGCTCCAAGAAGAGATGATCGAGAGGTCATCTCTTTTTTCATGAATTTAACTTTTAGACTCTATGGCCCTGATTATCCCGCAAAATTATCACAATCTCCTCGGAGATGTCCAGACCACCGAACGTGCGATCAAATCCGTCAAGGAAATGTTCCAGGACAACCTGTCGGCGCAACTTGTACTCCTAAGAGTCACGGCTCCCATGGTAGTGCTCAGCGGCACCGGCATAAATGATGACCTCAACGGTGTGGAGAGACCCGTGCGTTTTCCTGTCAAGGACATGGGAGATGCTCCGGCCGAGGTCGTACATTCCCTTGCCAAGTGGAAGAGGATGAAGCTCGCCGAGCTGGGCACGGAACCGGGAAGGGGGCTCTATACGGACATGAACGCATTGCGTCCCGATGAAGATCTCGACAATATACATTCCATATATGTCGACCAGTGGGACTGGGAAAAGGTCATAAGGAAGGAGGACCGCAATCTGGAATTCCTGAAAAAGACCGTCAGGCGCATATACGAGGCCATCAAGGTGACGGAGAACAAATTATATGTGGAATATCCCCGGATTGTCCCGCAACTGCCGGATGACATCTTCTTCATCCATTCCGAGGAACTTCTGCAGATGTACCCCGGCAAGACTCCGAAAGAGAGGGAAAACGAAATCGTGCGGAAACACAAGGCGGTTTTTGTGATAGGCATAGGCGGGAAACTTTCCGACGGTTCGGTGCATGACGGAAGGGCGGCCGACTATGATGACTGGAGCACTCCCAATTCCGACGGATTCTATGGTCTGAACGGTGACATCCTCCTGTGGGATGATATTTTGGGCATAGCATTTGAGGTGTCGAGCATGGGGATAAGAGTTGACAGGGAGTCTCTTGAGTTCCAGCTGAAAGAGAAGGAAATGGAATGGAAGAAGGAACTTTACTTCCACAAGCTTCTTCTGTCAGGTGCTCTGCCTCTGACCATAGGAGGCGGAATCGGCCAGTCGAGACTTTGCATGTATCTGTTGCGGAAAGCGCACATAGGAGAGATACAGGCGGCGATATGGCCTGATTCCATGAGGGAGGAGTGCAGGGAACACGGGATAGAGCTGCTTTAGACAAATCAACATCACTTTAGATATGAAACGCTTTTTTTGTATCGCAATGATTGCGGCCGTGCTTTTCCAAAGCTGCGGCACGTTGTCCCAGATGTCCAACACGGGCAAGGGGACTGCCATCGGTGCCGGTTCCGGCGCTGCCCTTGGTGCCATCATCGGAGGCATAGCCGGTGATTCCAAAGGTGCGGCCATCGGTGCGGCCATCGGAACTGCGGTCGGGGCAGGTACCGGTGCTGTCATCGGCAAGAAAATGGATCGCAAGGCCGAGGAACTTGCCCGGATAGAGAATGCCAAGGTGGAGACGGTCACGGACAAGAACGGCCTTGAGGCTATAAAGGTGACGTTCGCCAGCGGGATTCTTTTTCCGACGAACGGCATATCCCTTTCCGAGGCGTCAAAGGAAAACCTTTCCGACTTTGCGGCCAAGATGTCCGATCTTCAGGACACGGACATCACCATTTACGGGCATACGGACAATACCGGAGGTTCGGAAGTCAACGACAGAATTTCTCGTCAGCGGGCCGAGGCCGTCAAGGCCTATCTCGTCAGCTGCGGCATAGCGTCTTCAAGGATGACGGCACAGGGGCTGTCCTACAGCGACCCTGTGGCAGACAACTCCACTGCCGAAGGCCGTTCCCAAAACCGACGTGTGGAGATATATGTCATGGCCAACGCGGACATGATACAGGCTGCTGAAAACGGTACGCTCAAATAGGAGCCTGTCCGCTGCGGAAAACGGACATCTGAAAAACAGGGTGACTAAAAAGTCATATTGACTGATTAGTCACCCTGTTTTGTGCTTCGGACGGGACTCGAACCCGTACAGGCATTTCTGCCCAAGGGATTTTAAGTCCCTCGTGTCTACCATTCCACCACCAAAGCGGACTGTTGCAAAGGTAAGAATAAATCCCCGATTATTATCCTGCAAAAGCCAGACTCGCGACGCTTATCCTCAGTTCGTCCGCCGGTATCCCCCGGGAACGGAACCATCGGCGCAGAACCTTGTGGCATTCTCCGAGGGTCGCCCCGGTCGTGAAGACATCATCGACCAGAAGGATGTGGACATGCTGGACCGCGTATCTTTCAGCGATGCTGCCGGCAACGGAAAACGCTCCGCTGACGTTTTCCTTTCTGTCTTTCGATGCAAGTCTGGTCTGGCTTTCCGTTTTTTTCACCCTTCTCAGCATCTTTCTCTCCAGTCTGCAGCCCAGCGAGACCGCAATTTCCGCAGCGATTACCTCTGATTGGTTATATCCCCTTTGCCGCAGCCGTGACCGGTGCAGCGGAACGGGAACTACGGCGTCCACAGGCCCCATGTAGGCGCATTTTCTTATCTTCTCCGCAAGCATTCCGGCAAATTTCCGTCCGATGGAAAGGTTTCCGTGGTATTTAAGACTTTTGCTTATGTTGCCGTAGGTGTCCGGGGAAGAAAAATGATAAAGCGCCATCGCAAATGAATAGGGTTCCCGCGGTGCCGTACTGTTTACAATATTGTCCTGGATTATGGCATTCAGCCTGTCTGCCATGGGGTTCCTGCTTTCGAGCCAGAAATAGGTCAGGGGGAGCCCGTAGCTGCACCATATGCACAGGTGCTTCTCGTCGGTGAGCAATTTTCCGCCGCATACGGCACAGTGCCTGGGCATTAGCAGATCTGCTGCCGATGCAAGGCAAAAAAGAATCTTCCTCTTCATTGTCGGATCTTTTTCGGACATGGAATATCCAAAAATAGAATCAGGAAGGAAGAGGAAGGTTAAGATTCAGTAATTTTTCCTGACAAGCCGGGAGAAATCACATGTTCATGCCGCCGTCGACCTGGATGACCTGGCCTGACACATAGGAAGACATGTCGCTTGCGAGGAATGTCGCGACATTGGCTATGTCTTCCACGGTACCGCCTCTGCGGAGGGGTATCTTTTCGATCCACTCTTTGCGGATGTCTTCAGGGAGAGCCTGCGTCATGGGCGTGTCGATGAATCCGGGGGCTATCGCGTTCGCACGGATGCCCTTGCGTCCCATCTCCTGTCCGATGCTTTTGGCAAGGGCGATGAGCCCTGCTTTGGAGGCCGCATAGTTGCATTGTGCAGCGTTTCCGTGCACACCGACGACGGAAGACATGTTTATTATGGATCCGCCCTTCTGTCTCATCATTATGGGGGTCAGCGCATGGATGAAGTTGAATGCCGATTTGAGATTGACGGCTATGACGGCATCCCACTGGGCTTCAGTCATTTTCAGCATGAGTCCGTCTTTGGTGATGCCTGCGTTGTTGACGAGGATGTCTATATGGCCGAAATCTTCCTTTATCTTCTCGACTACTTTGTGGGTTTCTTCAAAATCCGCGGCGTTGGAGGCATAGGCGCTGACTTTGTGTCCGTACGTCTTTATCTCCGCGACGGTTTCTTCCGCGTCCGCGTTGATGACCAGATCGGTGAAAGCCACATCAGCTCCCTCCGAAGCAAATTTAAGAGCAATGGCTTTGCCTATTCCTCTTGCCGCTCCAGTTACGAGAGCGACTTTTCCTTCTAAAAGTCCCATTTGTTTGAAATGTATGTTGCTGCAAAAATACCGTCTTTCTGACTTTTTGCAAAATATATCATTATCTTTGAAAGAGTGCAATCATTTATGGGATAAGTTATGGACTCAGAAATACGTGACAAAGGACTTTGGCGGGACGGTGAATTGAAGATAGAATGGGTCAGGAGGCACATGCCTCTCCTGTCTGTTCTGGAAAAGGAATTCCGGGCGGACAGACCTTTCGAAGGGTTGAAGATAGCGCTTTCCGTACATCTGGAAGCCAAGACCGCACATCTGTGCGAAGTGCTTGCCGCAGGCGGAGCTCAGATGTTCGTGACAGGCAGCAACCCTCTCAGTACCCAGGATGATGTCGCCGCCGCTCTTGTCCATGAAGGTCTGAACGTTTTCGCTCTTCATGGAGCAAGCCCCGAGGAGTATTCGGAGGGCATCCGCAGAGTGATAGAGGCCGGTCCGGACATAATCATAGATGACGGAGGAGATCTCGTGGACATGATACATACGCATTACCCTTCGCTGATTTCTTCCGTCATAGGAGGTTGCGAAGAAACCACTACCGGCATTCTCAGGCTCAGGGCCATGGACAGGCATGGAAAGCTGATGTTCCCCATGATGCTGGTAAACGATGCGGCCTGCAAGCACTTTTTTGACAATCGTTACGGGACCGGGCAGTCTGTCTGGGACGGGATAAATCGTACCACAAACTTGATTGTGGCGGGAAAAACCGTTGTCGTGGCCGGTTACGGCTGGTGCGGCAAGGGGGTGTCCATGAGGGCAAAGGGACTGGGAGCGAAAGTAGTAATTACCGAGGTGGACCCGATAAAGGCGATGGAAGCGGTTATGGACGGTTTCACGGTCATGAAGATGGACGAAGCTGCCCTGTGCGGTGATATCTTCATTACGGTCACCGGCTGTAGCGATGTGATTACTCCCGCACATTTCCTGAAGATGAAGGAAGGCGCCATACTCTGCAATGCAGGGCACTTCGATGTGGAGGTCGATGTGGCCGGCCTCAAGAAAATGGCCGTCTCCTCCTCGCCCGCCCGAACGAACATAACGGCCTACACTCTTTCCAACGGAAGGACTCTCTATCTGCTTGGGGAAGGGAGGCTCGTGAATCTGGCCGCAGGCGACGGCCATCCGGCTGAAATCATGGACATGTCATTCGCGATACAGGCTTTGAGCGCAAGGTATCTGGCGGACAACAGGGATTCCATACCCCGTGTCCCCGGTCAGATGATCCACAATGTCCCGGCCGAGATAGACAGAAAGGTGGCACGTATCGAGCTTGGAAACTGGGGAGTGGAGACGGACGAACTGAGCGCGGCTCAGCATAAGTATCTGTACGGAGAATAGTTGTCGTCCATGGAAGCCTCGGAAGATAAGCGGGTGTGGTTCGCCATGAGCGCTCCGTTCCGCAATGAAATAAAGGCCAAGAAGCAGCTGGACGACATCGGGGTCGAGAATTTCGTGCCGATGCGATACGTCGTGACGGAGAGAGGAGGAGTCAAGCGTCGAAGTTATGTCCCCGTGGTCCGGAATCTTATCTTCGTGCGGGAGGAAGAGGCGAAGATGAAGGCTCTGAAAACGGTTGTGCCCGTGCTGCAGTACAAGATGTACAAAAATGGAGACGGCATGATGTGCAAGGCTATCGTGAGGGATGAGGAGATGGCTTCCTTCATTAAGGTCTGTAAAGAAAAAACGGAAGAGCTTAACTTTTTCCTGCCCGGAGAAGTGGATCTCAAGAAAGGACAGCACATAAGGATTTTAGGAGGCCCGCTTGACGGTGCGGAAGGCTATTTCGTCAGGGTCAAAGGTTTCCGCAGCAAAAAGTTCGTCGTGTCTGTTTCCGGGTTCATAACCGTTGCGGCTAGCGTGTCCATAGACCTTATAGAAGTGATTAAATGAAAAGAATATGATAGATATCGTGTTGGCCGCCGGATATGCTACGCGTCTGTATCCTTTGACGGAGAACTTTCCGAAACCGCTGCTGCCCATAGGCAATGGAACGCTTCTGGACAGGATAATTGCGGATCTGGACGGCATTCCCGACATAAGCCGCCATATAATCGTGTGCAATCACAAATTCGTCTCCTTTTTTGAAAAATGGAGAGAATCGGCCCGCTGTTCCAAGCCGGTAGCGATTGTGGACGACGGTTCCACCGACAATGAGCACAGGGTCGGTGCCGTAAGGGATCTGCTGCTTGCCATGGACAGGGAGTCCGTGGACGAGGACATGCTCGTGGTGGCTGCCGACAATGTCCTTGATTTTTCCTTTTCGGGATTCATTGATTTTGCTGAAGAGAAAAAGGCCTCGTCCATAATGTGCCACTATGAGCCTTCAGTCAAGGCTCTGCGCAAAACGGGCGTGGTCTGTCTGGATGACGTCGGCAAGGTTGTCCTGATGGAGGAGAAGCCGGAGACGCCCAAGTCCAATTGGGCCGTGCCTCCTTTCTATGTCTATCTTAAGAAGGATTTTCCCCTGATCCGCTCCGCCCTTGAAAACGGGTGCGGATACGATGCCCCCGGAAACCTTGCCCATTACCTTTGCGGGCATACGGACATCTATGCTTACAAGATGCCCGGCAGAAGGTATGACATAGGAGATATGGAAAGTTATGAGGCCGCGAAGCTTCAATTCGGGAAATAATTCATATATTTGAAAAGAAGGGGTAAAACGATAGTAAACGTGTATTATTTATGTCATGGGGGGGGGTAGCAGATATACTCGTCTAATCAACTGGAAGATACTTGTTATCGACCTTGTCGCGATGAATCTTGTGTTCTGGGGATTGTTCCTTCTGCAGGTGCATTTCGGCAAGGAGGTCTGGTCGTACAGGCCGCTGTGTCTGGCTCTCATACTTACATTGTCTTTCCTGTTGTCGATAGTGTCCGGGAAAATGGTGTTCCTGGAAAGGGGCGTACGTCCGGAAGCGGTTCTTGCGAATGTGTTCCGGATAGTTCTTAAATTCGCGGCTTACTCGGTGTTCACACTGGTCGTCCTCAAGTTCAGGATCAGTTCATCCCGATGGCTGCTGCTGATGTACATTATCACGTTTGCCGTGGTGTCGGTCGTGCATCTTTATGCCAGAGGACTGCTGCGCAGCCGCAGGATGAATTCAGGTTCCAGATTCTCGGTAGTGATAGTCGGGATCACCGATGCTACCAGAAAACTGTGTACTTATTTTGCCGGCAGCATTTCCATGGGCGTGGATCTCATCGGCTATTTCAATGAAGAGGAGGATATGGAGCTGTCCAGGATATGCCGTTATCTCGGGAAAAACGAAGATGCGGTGTCCTATATGGAAGAAAATGAAAAGCCGAACCAGGTGTTCTGCGGTTTCGTCAATACGTCATCTCCTACGGCATCCGCCATCATGAAATGGTGCAGGTGCAATGTAGTCCTTTTCTCGGTTGTGCCGGTTGTGCCGGATTACATAAACAACAAGATTTTCCTTCAGGAGATAGGCGGAGTCTACACTTTCGCTTTCATGAACGATCCTTTGTCGGACCCGGTCAGGAAGGCGCTGAAGAGAATTTTCGACATTGCGGTCTCCGGCATTTTCCTGTGCACGCTCTATCCTTTCATCTGGGCTTTCGTAGCCATAGGCACAAAGCTTACCTCCAAAGGCCCCATATTGTTCCGCCAGAAGAGGACAGGTTTGGACGGAAAGGAGTTCACCTGCCTGAAATTCAGAAGCATGAGAGTAAATGCCCAGGCCGATACCTTGCAGGCTACGGAGCATGATCCGAGAAAAACCGGTTTCGGTGACTTCATAAGGAAAACTTCTCTCGATGAATTTCCCCAGTTCATCAATGTGTTCAGGGGAGACATGTCCATCGTGGGCCCCCGTCCCCATATGGTGATGCATACCGAAGAATACTCCGCGCTGATAGACAAATACATGGTGCGGCATTTCGTAAAGCCGGGCATTACGGGCTGGGCTCAGGTCACCGGCTACAGAGGAGAGACCAGGACTTTGGAGCAGATGGAGGGCCGCATAAAAGCTGACATATGGTATATAGAAAACTGGTCATTCTGGCTGGACATGGTCATCCTGTACAAGACCTTCGTTCAGGTCTTCGTCAAGGGAGATGAGCAGGCTTATTGACTGAAAAAAGGGTGACTGAAATTACTTATCAGTCCCCCTTTATTGCAAGAAGATTCCGAAATCTAATCTTCCCATTCCCATGAATACGGGGTCAGGTCGGAGTCCTCGAGTTTTTCACCCGTCTGGATTTCCACCATTTTTATCCGGGAGTCGGCCTTCAGCGCATGGCGCTGCCCTCTTTTTATGTGAGTGACGTCTCCTCTGCCCACTTTCCTGACCTTGCCGTCAAGAACGGTGCGTCCTTCACCGTCCTTGATGATCCAGATTTCGTCCCGGTAAGCATGGGAGCGGTATCCTATGGACATGCCGGCATTCAGGCACAGTTCTTTTGTGAGGGATTTGCAGCCGTCTTTAAATTCCGACGTTGCGGTTATCGTATAGTGTCCCCATCCGGTCTCTTCGTAGCGCGGCTTTCCGTCCAGCTTTTCCACATAGGGCTTGATACCTTCGGAGCATTCCTTGGAGGATACGAGAATTCCGTCGGGACTTGCCGCAATGATGGCATCGCTGATGCCGTCGCAGACGATCGGTATCTGCAGTTCGTTCACTATGTTCACTCTGTAAGCCTTGCTTCCGAGGACCGCGTTCCCCATGACGGAGGAAGAAAGTACCTCGGAGAGGGCGTTCCATGTGCCCAGATCTTCCCACAGGCCCGAATAGGGGACGACCGCCACTGATTTGGCCTTTTCCGCCACTTCATAGTCGAAGCTGATTTTCGGGAGTTCGGAATATCTGGATTTCAGTTCATCGAAAGAAGAGGCTTTGACATATTTCTCCGTGATGTCCATGAGGTATCCGAGCTTGAATGCGAATACGCCTCCGTTCCATAATGCGCCTTGGCTGAGCAGGCTTTCCGCCGTGGTCTTGTCGGGCTTTTCCGTAAACCTGTTGACTTCCATGTAGCCCGATGCTTTCTTCCCGGGGACGATGTATCCGTACTTTTCGGACGGGTAAACGGGTTTGATGCCCATGAGCACAAGCTCGGCCACGTCTTTCTCTACGCACTCCGCCATTCTGGATATCGTGCGGAAGTATTCGGTTTCAGTGTACGGATCGCAAGGCATCACGACTACGGTGTCGCTGCGGGAACATTTTTTCTCCATCGCCAGATAGGCCGTGGAAAGAGCTATGGCCGGGAAAGTGTTCCTCCGTTCCGGCTCCGCCACTATGTGCACTTTGTCGCCGAGCTGATTGAGAATGGAATCTTTCTGGCTGGAATTGGTGGCCATGGTAATCTCGCATTCCAGAGCGGCTTCTCCGGCTTGACGGACTACGCGCTGGAGCATGGATTCCATGTTTCCTTCCGGTGATTTGAGCAGACGTAAAAACTGTTTGGACCGTACTGCGTTGGAAAGAGGCCACAGTCTTGACCCCGATCCTCCTGACAACAATATAAGCTGAATCATGCTGTTGTGGATTTTATTTGACTGAAATCATCATCACTGAAGCGGCAGGTATGGTGAACTTTACTTTGCCTCCGCTTATCTTTATGTCCTTGAACGCTGCCGGAACGACTTCGTTTGCTTTGCCGAAGTCATTGTAGGCTTTCACTGACGTTTCACCGTTCTTTCCGCTCCCCTTCAGGATCTCTGCGGATACGGACGAGGGGGAGAGGGCATCGAAACTGAGTTCGGCCTCCTTGTCCTCGGTGAGAGAAGTGTTCACGATGGAGACATGATAGGCATCCGATTTTGACGCGCTGACGCTGATTTCCGGATACGTCTTGCCTGTGGATGCCGTTCCGTAGCCTGTAGAGCTGCTTGCAGGCACATAGGTTGCATCCTGGTGGACATTGTACATCTTGAATACGTGATAGGTCGGAGTGAGGACGATGTCCTTGCCCCTTGTAAGTATCATTGACTGCAGGACGTTGACTATCTGGGCGATATTGGCCATTTTAAGACGGTCGGTGTGTGTGTTGAATATGTTCAGGGACATTCCTGCTACGATGGCGTCTCTCATGGTGTTCTGCTGGTAGAGATGACCCGGGTTTGTTCCGGGCTCCACGTCAAACCATGTGCCCCATTCATCGAGAAGGAGACCTATTTTTTTCTGGGGATCGTAGATGTCCATTACCGCCGAGTGGGTGCTGATCACGTTCTCCACTTCCGCGGCTTTGGCTATGGTGTTATAGTATTCTTCGGGAGTGAATCCGAGCGCGGCACCCTTGTGGGACCAGTTCATGACCGTGTAGTAGTGCAGGGAGATGCCCTGGATGTCATGTCTTACCGCATCCATGACGACTTTCGTCCAGTTGTAGTCGTAGTCGCTGGCTCCGCTGGCTACCTTGTACAGACGGTTGCCGTCGTATTCGCGGCAGTAGATGGCGTAGCGCTTGTAGAGGTCGGAGTAGTAGTCGGGAGTCATGTTTCCTCCGCATCCCCAGCTTTCATTTCCTATGCCGAGATATTTTACTTTCCACGGTTCTTTGCGGCCGTTGGCTGCCCTCAGTTCTGCCATCGTTCCGTTTTTGGCGGTCATGTATTCCACCCATTTGGCGAGTTCTTCCACCGTTCCCGAGCCGACGTTTCCCGATATGTATGGCTCGGTGCCGAGCAGTTCGCAGAGATTCAGGAACTCATGGGTGCCGAAGGAATTGTCTTCCATGGTTCCTCCCCAGTTGGAGTTTACGATTTTTGTCCTTTTTTCCGCGGGCCCTATGCCTTCCATCCAGTGGTACTCGTCAGCGAAACATCCGCCGGGCCAGCGGAGAACAGGGACTTTGAGCTCCTGGAGCGCCTCCACGAGGTCTTTCCTGTATCCGTCGATGTTCGGGATGTCCGAGTTCCTGCCTACCCAGATACCGTCATAGATGCATCTTCCGAGATGTTCCGAGAACTGGCCGTAGATTTCCTTGGGGATCACGGGCTGGTCTTCTACAGCATCGTGAACGGTGATTTTCACCTGTGCGGAGGTGCTGAGCGCGATAGCCGTCATAGCGGCCGCGACGAGTAGTTTTTTCATAAGATCCGGTTATTAGAAGTATTTCTTTTCTTCGTGGTAAAGTGCTATAAAGATAAACAAAAGAATTGTAAATGCCCACAGGGACGAGCCTCCGTAACTCATGAAGGGCAGAGGAATGCCGATGACGGGCATGAGACCTATGGTCATGCCTATGTTGATGAACAGATGCATGAATATGCAGCAGGCGACGCAGTATCCATAGATTCTCGTGAAATGTCCCCGGCACGATTCCGCATCTTTGACAAGCCTCCAGATCATTCCGGCATAGAGCAGGACGACGACAAGGCATCCCGCGAAGCCCCATTCTTCTCCTACCGTGCAGAATATGAAGTCGGTGGACTGTTCAGGGACGAAACCGTAGGTCGTCTGTGTACCGTTCAGGAATCCCTTTCCGAACAGGCCTCCGGATCCTATGGCTATCATGGACTGGTGGACATTGTAGCCCACTCCGGCCAGATCTTCCTTCATGCCGAGCAGCACTTCGATCCTTTTCCGCTGATGATCCTGCAGGACATCGTTGAAGATGAAATCCGTTGAGAAAGACAAGGCCAGCCCCAGATAAAATGCCATTACGGACAGAGCCGCGAAGCCGTTCTTCGTGGAATAGCTTTTTGCCAGAATCCATGGCGTGAATCCGATTGCAGCCGCACATAGAATGTAGATCGGCTTGACGGAAAGCAGCCATGAGGCTGAGGAGGATTTCCTTATGCCATCGGCTACAAAAGCATCCGCTTTGTCGAGGACTGATGCTCCCGGGATGAAATGTTCGCAAATGTTTCCCAGCAAAGCCGGCAGAAGGGCGAAAACGGTGACAACCACAGCTGAGATGAAGAGGCTCACAGCCGTCCTGCGGCCCTTTATCGCATTCGCCGTAAGTATCGCGGCAAGCAGGACCAGAACAGCGGTGTAGGATGAGGCGGTGAGGGTGAGAATGAACAGAAGGATGGACATCCCTATGGCCACGAGCACCCATCCGGACATGCCTTCGCGGTACAGCATGAAGATGAACCCTGTGTAGACGAGCGCGGAACCGGTCTCGCTTTCTCCAAGAATCACTGCCATGGGAAGGAGTATGATGAGGGCGGTCGTCAGTAAATTGCCGGCCTTTTTTATCCGGTATCCGCTTCTGCTCATGTATGCGGCGAGCATGAGGGATGTGGAGATTTTCGATATTTCCGCCGGCTGGAATTTCACCGCTCCGAACTCAAACCATGAATGGGACCCCTTTACGTCTTTTGACAGGAATATCACGGCCACCAGCAGAATGAGCACAAAAATGTATATGGGCAACGCCCCCGGTTCCCACAGGCGTGAGGGGATGGCAAAGAGAATCAGAGCGGCCAGAGAAAAGGCTGTAAGAATCCAGATGACCTGCTTGCCGCTGCGGTTTCCCCAGTCAAACAGGCCGGACGTCTCCGAGGAATGGGAGGAGGCGTAGATGTTGACCAGTCCGATGAGAACCAGAAGCAGGTAGATTATAACCAGCTTCCAGTCAAATGATTGGCCTATGCTTCTTCCCGTCGGATTTTTGTACATGTCAGTCTTTTTTTACCCTGGACATCAGATTGCCCTCCAATACCCTTTGTTCCAATGCCTTACGTGAGTCGCTGATGGTCCCGTTCAGATATTTCTCTATCATCAGGGATGCGATTGGCGCGGCCCATGTGGCCCCGAAACCGGCATTCTCCACATAGGCGGCCACCGCGATTTTGGGGTTGTCCTTGGGAGCGAAGCAGATGAAAACGGAGTTGTCCGCCCCTCTCGGATTCTGGGCGGTGCCGGTTTTTCCGCAGATGTCAAGGCCCGGCACCGCGGCTATGCTCGCCGTTCCTCCCGACCCCGGTCCTGCGTTCACCGCCTTCCACATGCCGCCTATCACCTTTTTGAACTGGGTGGTGTCGACCATGGTGTACTTCTTCTCTTTGAACCTGGCATCGATTTCCACGTCCTTGGACTCTTTGATTATGTGCGGGATGTAGTAAAACCCCCTGTTGGCCACCGTAGCGCTCAGGTTCGCTATCTGAAGCGGGGTGACGCCGATCTCTCCCTGTCCTATCGAGAGTGATATGACCGTGGTGAATTTCCATCCTCCATGTCCGTAAATTTTGTCGTAATAGGACGAAGTGGGTATGTTTCCTCCAAGTTCGGCCGGAAAATCGCTGCCGAGCTTGTGGCCGAAACCGAAGCTCATCACATATTCCCTCCAGTTGTCGAATGCCTCCTCAATGTCCTTGTACCGTTTGTTCTCCAGAATGTTCTTCAGAACATAGCAGAAATATCCGTTGCAGGACATCATCACGGCGTCTTCCAGCACGAGAGGGGAGCGGTGGCCGTGACATCCGAGTTTCCTTCCTCCGTAAGGGTATCCGTGGTTGCAGGGGTAGGCGTATTCAGGTTTCAGGACTCCTTCCTGAAGCCCGATGAGCCCGTTGACCAGCTTGAATACGGATCCGGGAGGGTATGATGCCTGCACCGCCCTGTTGAACATGGGCTTGTACGGGTCGCTGATGATTTCCTTGTAATGTCTGCTTATGTCGGCCAGCATGTCCACATCCACTCCGGGACTGGAAACCAATGACAGAATTTCGCCCGTGGAAGGTTCTATGGCCACAAGGCTGCCGACTTTGTTTTTCATCAGTTCCTGACCGTATTGCTGCAATACCGCGTCTATCGTCGTGTACACATCGCGTCCGGGGACAGCCTCCTTGTCGGCTTCCCCGTCGGCGTATCGTGACTCTATCTGGTTGTGGGAGTTGCGCAGGAAGATATGGTAGCCTTTTTCGCCTTTAAGCACGGGCTCCATGGCCGCTTCTATGCCTGTTTTCCCCGCATAGTCTCCCGACTGGTAGTCCGGATGGCTTTTGAGAAAGCTGCCGTCGACTTCGGAGACATATCCGAGAAGATTTCCTCCGGCATTGAACGGATAGTCCCTTATGCTTCTGGCTATGCCTTTGAACCCCGGAAATTTGTACTGCACTTCGGCAAACTGCATGTAGGTCTCCGCAGGAATCTGTTTGAGCATGGTTACGGACTGGTACCCTATCCTGCCTGAATTCCTTTTGTATTCGGCCATTTTGTTCCTTATGAACCCTTCGGTCGTGTCCAGAGCGCTTGCCAGGGTGAGGGTGTCGAACGGCCGTATGTCCTTGGGCGTGACGACGATGTCGTAGGCTACCTTGTTGCTTACGATTATCCTGCCGTTCCTGTCATATATGGTTCCCCTTGTGGGGTAGATGATGTCGTAGACCATGGAATTCCGGGTAGCGTCCTCCTTGTAGCCCGTGTCTACAATCTGAATCCAGAAAAGACGCGCAAGTATGATGAGCACCACGGTACAGAGACCGGCGAGAAGTTTGGTAGTTCGGTTGATTTCCATGTCCTATCCTTTTGACTCTGAGGTGAGATAGTCAAACACAAAAAAGGAAAGAAGCATGCCGGCTGCCAGCGAAACGGCGAATCTTGAGAGGTTGAAGGCGAAGTTTCTTTCCGCTGCACCGTCTGCGGCGATATAGACAATCAGAAACAGGCTCTGCACGGTCAGAAGCGCGAACAGAACCTTCCGGGAGCCATATTTCCTGACGGGGATGCTCTCGTTCCTGATTATGGGGTCCGCTCCGAAGATGCTGCGTATCAGCATTTCCCTGACGGCGGCGACCGGTACGAGCGCGAGAATGTTCAGTCCGGTCAGCCCTTCCGACAGGAAGTCGACGGCGAATCCGGTGGCGAATGCTATGAACATGGAGCTCACGGGGCCGTATTTCGTCGGCATGCAGAGTATCAGCACGGGCAGAACGGACAGGGTCAGATAGGGGGAGAACGTAAACCATTCGTTGATGAGGACCTGCGCTATGACGAGCAGGATGAAATACAGGAAGAAGTTCTTGGTCATTGTCTTTTCCCTCCTCTTTCAGATTTCAAGCGTTCGAGCTCCTCTATTTCCTCGCGTTCGGTATTGGTGGCCACGATGACGTAACGCAGATCGTTGAACCCCTGTAACAGCTGAACTTTTATGTCATAGGTCGCCCCGTTGACGACCTTCGCTTCCTTGACCCTTCCCAGCGGTATGTCGGGAGGGAATATGGAAGAAAAACCGCTGGTGTAGACCGTATCTCCTTCTTCGAATCTGCTCTGTAGCGGAATCTCTTTCAGAACAGCTCCCGTGGAGGTCTTCCCGTCCCATGCGAGGGGACCGACGGCACCGTTCCTGCCGAGTCTTGCGCTTATGTTGAGGTCTGCGTTCATGAGGGAAACGGCGTAGGCGTAATGTCTGCTGACAGTGTCGACTATCCCCACGACTCCTTTAGGGGTTATGATGCCTGACCTGGCACTTACTCCCTCATCGGCTCCTTGGCCGAGAATCAGATAGTTGTGCTGTTTACCCCGGCTGATTTTCACTATGGTGGCCGGGGTGTAGCGGAATCCGTCGCTTCTTTCGCCGAAAGCGATGAGCGAATCCAGGCCGGCCATCCTTTCGGCCGATTTGTATCTGTTCAGTTCTTCGAACAGGCGTGCATTTTCGCGGCTGAGCTCCCCGTTGGTTTTCTTCAGGGAAAAATACTCTTTGGCGGATGTGCCGATTCTCCACAGTCCGCCGGCGATGGCGTGCTTTTCCTTGGAAAGGAAGAAGTGTTGGGACACTCCGTCGCGGCTGAGCATGGACAAGGCGGCAATCTCCATTGCTATAAAGACTGCCGCCGACGTGATGGTCTTTATGACGCTACCTCTTCCAGCCATCTCGTTTCCGGATGTGTTATCTCATCAGGAAGGAATAGTTGCCGGTGTTCTTCAATGCCATGCACGTGCCCCTTGCGACTGCGCGGAGCGGATCCTCGGCCACATGGAACTGGATGTTCACTTTTTCTGAGAATCTTTGGGCGAGCCCTCTCAGCAGAGCGCCTCCTCCCGAAAGGAAGATGCCGTTTTCCACTATGTCTGAATAGAGCTCGGGCGGAGTCTGTTCCAGAACGTGGAGGATGGACGACTCTATCTTGGACACCGACTTGTCAAGACAATGTGCGATCTCCTGATATGTCACCCTCGCTTCCACGGGATGCGCCGTCATCAGATTCGGTCCCTTGACCACGAACGGTTCCGGCTCTTCCTCCAGATTGGGAATGACCGCGCCCACCGCGATCTTGATCTTCTCGGCGGTGATCTCTCCGATTCTGACGTTGTGCTGCTGACGCAGATAATACTGGATGTCGCTGGTGAATTCGTCGCCTGCGGTCTTTATGCTTTCCTGTACGACGATGCCTCCCAGGGATATGACGGCTATCTCAGCCGTGCCGCCGCCTATGTCCACCACCATGTTGCCTTTAGGAGCCTCCACGTCAAGTCCGATACCGAGGGCCGCCGCCATGGGCTCGTAGATGAGATAGACTTCGCGGCCTCCCGCATGTTCCGAGGAGTCGCGCACGGCCCTTATCTCCACTTCGGTACTTCCTGACGGTATGCCCACGACAAGTTTCAGGTTGGGCGTGAAAATCGATCTCCTTTTGCTGTTGACCTGCTTGATGAAGCCTGTTATCATCTGCTCGGCCGCGTTGAAGTCGGCGATCACTCCGCCTTTCAGGGGCCGTATTGTCTTTATG
>CAYWPV010000037.1:0-16314 GCA_964460265.1 uncultured Muribaculaceae bacterium
CGCAAAGTTTCTCCGCCGTCATCCGAGATGTACTTCTCCAATCCCTTGGCGGCCTTTTTCTTTTTCTGCTGCAGATAGATGATGTCCCCGGCCTCCGGCTCCTGCCCGGGAAGCATATCGTTGAATTTACGCAATTCCCTCACGAACAAGTCATTTGCCCTGGCTATAGACTCTATGGTCTCTCCATCCGCAGCATAAATGAAAGGAACTCCGTTAAGAGAACGCATCCTCCTTGAGAGAGAGAAGGTATACGATTCCCTGCCCTCCGGCTCAATCTTTTTGGGTTCTTCAAGTGACAAAGGAGACTCCGGGATGGATAGCGCGGAGGCCGCCGTCTTGTCCCCGGAGCGTCCGCGCCTCTTCGCTTCGGCTTTATTTTTTTTCCTCTCCGCCTTTTCCTCCCGCCTTTTCCCCTTCACAGGCAAAGCATTTGCTTTCTTTCCGTCAACATCCGCCTTGCCGACACTTTTCTCAACCTGGGACGGTGTCAACTTGTCGAAACGGGAAAGATCATAATCCTCAATCAGTTTTATAAGCTTGGAAGGATAGGCCGGATCCGTCGCATAGCCTGCCTTTTTCAAACCATATGCCCAGGATTTGTAATCCACCGTTTTGTATTCAAAAAGGAACTTGTACCTGTCTCTGTAGCGCAAGAAATCGGAATGGTCACGGAAAGATTCTTCAGCGGCATCATATTTCCTGAAACATTCCTTCCTTCGATCATCATCGGCATACTGTTTCTTTCCTTTCCAGTCGTGGCATTTTATGCCGAAATGATTGTTCCCGTCCGCCGCCAGAGGAGAGAGTCCGTAGCGGGATTCGAGCAGTCCCTGCGCAAGAGTGATGCTGGCAGGCACACCCGACCGGTACATTTCGTCCACGGCAGTCCGGGCATATCTTTCAATATATGCTTCCTGAGGGCTCTGCGCAAGAGCCGCGACGGAGGCAATAAGGGAAAAAACCGCAGCGGCGGCATTGTGGCACAATCTCATATTGTCGGTATTATATCAGGAACATCAAAAACATCACCGTCATCAGCGGCATATGACATGGGGAATATTTCCCTTGCCTCAGCTTCATACAACGAAGCATCCTGACAGCGTGAGGAATAATGGCCAATCACAAGCTTTCCGGCACAAGCTTCCTTGGCACAAACGGCAGCATCGACAGTTGTCGAATGGTAACGCTGGACAGCCTGATCTGACAGCTCCTTCAGATACGTAGCTTCATGATAAAGCAGATTCACGCCGTGCACCCACCCGGAAAGCTCAGCAAAAGGAGCGGTATCGCTTGCATAAGCATAGCTTCTGGGGATGAACGGCACGTAGGCGGCTTCCGAGTTCTTTATGAGCAATGGTTCGGAAGTACCCGAATTTCTTGTGTAGCCGTTAATGAAATCTGCACCGCAATCCTCTCCGGCCGGCCGAAGAATATCCTCTCCCCTCTTGAGTTTTCCGATTTCGGCAAGAGTGAAGCAATATTTTTCAAGCGCATCTTTACGCACATTAAGAGGAGGTGTCTTCTCCATGAAAAGATATCCGTAGGTTTCTATCTTATGGTTTAGAGGAAACGCCTTTATCTCCATGGACTTAGTCTCATATATCAAGCGTGGGGAATCAGCTTCGACAGGATTGAACTTGATTTCATAAGGCAGACGGCTGCCGTAAAAAGACATGAAGAACTTAAGCACGGAAGCCAGATTTGAAGGACCGTAAATGTTCACCGGTGTCAGACGGCCTTTCAATGCCATGGTTGAAAGCAGCCCGAAAAGTCCGAACACATGGTCGCCGTGTATATGTGAAATAAAAATCGAATCCAGCTTCAGCGGTGAAATCCTGTACTTCATAAGCTGAAGCTGAACCCCTTCACCGCAATCTATCAGAAACAAACGCCCATGTACGTCAAGTACATGAGCGCTCTGAAATCTTCCGGCAACAGGCACGGCCGATGCCGTGCCAAGTATCCGTAAAGTGAAACTACTCACCCTTTTCGAGTTTGTCCTTGAGCGCAGCAAGCTCAGAGATGTCACCGAGAGTGGTCTTCTCCAGATTTGAGTTAAGCTTCTTCACAGCCTTCTTGGTGGAATCTGCCTCTGCGGCAACCTTGGCCTCCTTGGCTTCTGAATAAGTCCTCGTATGTGAAAGAAGAATCCTTCTGGTGCTTCTCCTGAGTTCCACGACCTTGAAAGGAAGAGTCTCGCCGGCTACAGCCGTCTTGCCGTCCTCCTTCACAAGATCCCTTGCGAAGCAGAATCCTTCAGTACCGTCCTCGAGAGTGATGTTCGCGCCCTTGTCGGTAGCGGAAGCGACCGTGCCGTTGACTACGGTACCCACAGGGTACTTGGCCTCAAGTTCATCCCAAGGATTGGGGAGGAGCTGCTTGTGACCGAGGCTGAGCTTATGGTTCGCCTCATCAAAATCGAGAATCACGACATCGATCTTGTCACCGGTCTGCACCATCTCCGAAGGATGTTTGATCTTGTTCCATGAAAGGTCGCTGATGTGGATAAGACCCTCTATGCCGTCCTCGAGCTCGGCGAACACGCCGAAGTTGGTGATGTTGCGGACAGTTGCGGTATGTCTGGATCCGACAGGATATTTCTCGCGGATATTCTCCCAAGGGTTGGGCTGAAGCTGTTTCAGACCGAGGGACATCTTCCTGTTCTCCCTGTCAAGGGAAAGTATCTGAGCCTCGACTTCGTCTCCGACTTTCAGGAAATCCTGGGCTATGCGCAGTCTGGGAGACCATGACATTTCTGAAACATGGATAAGGCCCTCAACACCGGGCTTGATCTCGACGAACGCACCGTAGTCCGCGATGAGAACGACTTTGCCCTTGACTTTGTCACCGACTTTGAGGTTGGGATCAAGGCTGTCCCAAGGATGAGGTGTGAGCTGCTTCAGGCCGAGAGCAATCTTCTTCTGGTCATTGAAATCGAGCACGACGACCTTGATCTTCTGGTCAAGCTTGACAACTTCCTCAGGGTTGTTGATACGTCCCCATGAAAGGTCGGTGATGTGGATGAGACCGTCAACTCCGCCGAGGTCGACGAATACGCCGTAGTTGGTAATGTTCTTGACGGTACCTTCGAGAATCTGGCCTTTCTCAAGCTTGCCGATAAGCTCGGCCTTCTGTTTCTCAAGCTCGGCCTCGAGAAGAGCCTTGTGGGAAACGACCACATTGCGGAACTCCTGATTGATCTTGACAATCTTGAAGTCCATGGTCTGATCAACATACGCATCGTAGTCGCGGATGGGCTTGATGTCGATCTGCGAACCGGGAAGGAAAGCCTCGATGCCGAATACATCGACGATCATGCCGCCCTTCGTACGGGATTTGATGTAACCCTTGACGATGTCGCCTTTTTCGTAAGCCTCGTTGACCTGATCCCATGAACGTAGCTGACGCGCTTTCTTATGTGAAAGAACCAGCTGGCCCTTGCGGTCTTCAGCCGATTCGATGTAAACTTCTACTTTGTCTCCGACCTTGAGATCCGGATTGTAACGGAACTCGGTGGCGGGGATGACGCCTTCGCTCTTGTAGCCGATGTTGACCACGACTTCCCTTTTGTTGATGGCAGTGACGGTACCCTCGACCACTTCGTTTTCAACTACCTTGGACAGAGTCTTGTCATAAGCCTCTTCAATTTTGGATTTGTCTTCGTTGCCGTAGACATCCGCTTCGTTCTCATATGCGTCCCAGTCGAACTTGTCCGGAGCGACGGAAGCGTTGAGAACCGCTTTGTTGTTTTCTTCCATAAAAAATGATGAAAAAACTAGTTGTTAAACATTATCCTTTGTGCTTGAAAAGCCTGCAAATATAAGTCGGATTAATTGATTTTCAAAATTTTCTACAACATCTTCCGCCTTTTGAAAATAAAAAGCGTCACGGCCAGGGACAGCAGCATGACCGCGATAATGGCGATCCAGGCGTAATCCATGCCTTCGAACGGAAGCTTCACGTTCATGCCGTAAAAACTCGCCACAAGGGTAGGCGGCATAAGCAGGAGCGATATCAGGGTGAAGATCTTCATGATCCTGTTCTGGTCCAGGTTGATAAGACCCACGGCAGTATCCTGAAGATACTCCAGCCTCTCGAAATTGAAATTCACGTGATTGATAAGGGAAGTGATATCCTGTTGAAGGACATTCAGCCTCGGATCAAGCTCCACGGGGTATTTGTCGCTTTTCATCAGGTTGGTAATCAGACGCTGCTTGTCGACTATGTTCTCGCGCACCACCATGGTGTTTTCCTGCAGCTGGTTGATGTCGAGGAGGAATTCCTCGTTTATGTCTTCCTGCTGGTTGATGCGCTTGCTGTACTGGGCGGTTTCCTTGGTCATGAGCTCGATCATGTCGGCGTCAAGGTCGATCCTCTGGTCAAGGATGTTCACGAACACCCAATATCCGTTCGGGAAAAGCCGCGGCATGGCCTGCATCTTGCGCTGGAGTTCCGTAAAACTTCTCAAGGGAAAATCCCTGGTGGTGGCAAGACATCCTTCCGAAAGCGTGAAAGATACAGCCTCCATTCCGTATCCTTCCGGACCCGGCATCAGAAAGTTGGTGTTGGCGAAAATGGCCTTGTCCGTCTCCTTAAAACGGGATGAGCTTTCGATCTCCTCCGCCTGGGCTCGGCTCTGGATTTGGGTGCCGAGGAAGGCTTCGACAGCTCTTTTTTCGTCCCCGGCAGGCGAAAACATGTCCACCCACACAACATCTCCGAGCTGCAGGCCTGTGAAATCTGTACCTGCACGGGATGATATTCCCTTGTCAGCTGTTTTATAGAAGATGTCAACCATTTGCAGGAACTTTTTTCCGCTATTTTTCCGCTATTTTGCAAAAATATGAAAAAAATACTTGAATCGCGGCAGTTAAGGAACAGAAAATGCAGTAAGTAGTTCAGCATTTTACTAAAAATAGTTAAATTTGCATTATAAAAATTTGATAGAGTTTAATTAAAAATCATAAACTATGGTCTCTTACAAAGAATTGGGCCTTGTGAACACCAGAGAAATGTTCGCAAAAGCCATTAAGGGAGGATATGCGATTCCTGCTTTCAACTTCAACAACATGGAACAGCTTCAGGCTATCATTCAGGCCGCCGCCGAGGAAAAGTCCCCTGTCATCCTTCAGGTTTCCAAGGGAGCCCGCAATTACGCCAACCAGACCCTCCTCCGATACATGGCGCAGGGTGCTGTGGAGTATGCCAAGGAACTTGGCTGGAAACATCCCCAGATCGTGCTTCACCTTGACCATGGCGACAGCTTCGAGCTCTGCAAGAGCTGCGTTGACACAGGTTTTTCTTCAGTAATGATCGACGGTTCATCCCTTCCTTACGAAGAAAACATCGCCCTCACCAAGAAAGTTGTCGATTACGCACACAAATATGACGTGACAGTGGAGGCTGAGCTTGGAGTGCTTGCCGGTGTGGAAGAGGACGTCGCCTCCGAAGAGTCCCACTACACAAGACCTGAAGAGGTCGTGGATTTTTCGACCCGCAGCGGTTGCGATTCGCTCGCCATCTCCATAGGAACATCCCACGGTGCATACAAGTTCAAACCCGAACAGTGCACCAGAGACCCCAAGACCGGCCGTCTCGTACCTCCGCCGCTCGCATTCGATGTTCTCCACGAAATCGAAAAGAAACTCCCCGGCTTCCCTATCGTTCTGCACGGATCTTCTTCCGTTCCGCAGGAATATGTGGACATAATCAACGCCAACGGCGGAAAACTTCCTGATGCAGTGGGCATTCCGGAAGAGCAGCTCCGCGAAGCCGCCAAGAGCGCTGTCTGCAAGATCAATATCGACTCCGATTCCCGTCTTGCCATGACAGCCATTATCCGTCAGGTGCTCAACCAGAAACCCGGCGAATTCGATCCCCGCAAATATCTCGGCCCCGCTCGTGACGAGATGAAGAAGCTTTATATCCACAAAATCGTGGACGTCCTCGGTTCCAACGGCAAAGCGGACGACTAGAATCACCTTCATTCCATATGAAAAGGCTGTGCAGTTCTCGTTACTGCACAGCCTTTTTTGCTGCCGGCGGCCCGGAAAGAACTAATACTCGGCGAAATGGCCGGGGCATATGCCCACGGTCTCAGTACTCAGGAGAGTGCCGTCGCTGTCGTAACGGTAGAGTTTTCCGCGGCTCTTGTAGTCGCCCGCATCCGTCACGAACAGTTCACCGTTTCCGGCATAATACACTCCGTATGGAGAAATCATGTCGGTAAGCCCGCTTATGGTCCAGTCCGAAACCGAAGGGGTAACCGAGCTGACGTCTATTTTCTTGGTATGATAATCAAATTTCCCGGTGGCATAGCTGTAATTGGAGCCGAGGGAATAGAAGCATCCGCCCTTCTGGGTCGCATAGGTCACGGGGAAATCGTATTCCGCCACCACCCTGCCGCTTTCGCAGTTGAAGATGAAGGATGAAGCAGGATTTGACTTGTAGTCTCCGGCTGCGTTCACAAGAATATACTCCGGATGCTCGCTGTTCTGAAGAAAGGCACCGTAAAGATTATAATGCCCCGTGTCGATTCTCGATGTTTCTTTCATGGTGTCAGCATCAACCACGGAAATGCTCTGGCCGTAGGAATGGGTACCGTCCCACGCATTGGAACCGGAATTCGCCACATAGAGATTCCCGTCGTAATAGACGATTCCTTCAGGCTCGTAACCCACGGGGGCGGTTGCCTTGACGCTGAAATCGCCGAGATCTATCTTGGCGACGTAACCGTTGTCGGACCACGACGTGACATAGAGATATTTTCCGGCAGGATCCACAGCGAGCTTTCTGCATCCCGGGACTGATTCTATACACCCTGCGGATGTTCCGTCATGATTGCAGAACTCTATGATGTTGGAACCGTTGACAGCCATGATTATGTATTTGTCGGTCACCACGATGTCATTGCCCACATCACCGAGCGGAGTGCTGTTGACGCTCGAATACCAGTCGTTCTCGATGGCGGACGCATCGATATTCCAGCGGGAGAGGCTGGCGCTGTTTTCACCCATTTTGCCCTCGTTAAGAATGTAGACATAGCTGCTGCCCTTCTCCGGTTCCGGATTCGGTTCCGGATCATCCTTGGAGCATGACACGGCTCCGGCAAAAGCCACGGCCGAAATCAAGAAAAAGAATAAAGTTTTTTTCATAACACTTATATGGTTAAAGTTATTTTTGCCATGAAATTGATTCCCGGCATGGGGTAACGCGTCACCACCTCATAGCGCCGGTTCAAAAGGTTGTTCACATCCAGCGCGATGTTGAGATTCCCGGCACGGTTCACTTTCAGATCTCTGGAAAGGGTCATGTCCACCGTCATCCACGGCTTGAGACGCTCCGAGCGGGTGTTGTCCGCACTACGATACCTTGTCCCCGTATAAAGTGCGGAGACACTGACATGCCGGCCTCCTTTCAGGTCCGCACCCAGCACGGCCGAGGCAGAATGCCATGGAGTATATGGAATCTGCCCGTTCCAGCTGATGCGCCGACGGTCGCTCCTGTCTCTGGCGGACTGGTATGAATAGCTCAACAGAGCAGTCAATCTGCCGGCGTCTATATTTGCCGCTGCATTCAGTCTGGCGTCCACACCATAGCCCTCGACTTTGCCGAAATTCATCATGCTCCAACGGAACTGGCTTGCGGCCGGCATGGCCACTATCTTATTGGAGACACGGTCGGCATATGCATCCACGCTGAACTTCCAGCTGACGGAAGTCTGCGCCGGATCGGAATTCAGGTCCATGCCGACATCCGCCTGCGATGCTCTCTCGGGTTTGAGAAAAGCGTTGCCCACAAGCACATAGTACAGCTCGTTAAGAGTGGGAGTTCTGTATGCAGATTTGAAATATGTCCTCAGACTTACAGTTCCGCCGCCGTTCCGCCACCCTACGGCAAGCGACGGTGAAAAGTTGGAAAGAGGGTCGGACGGACCGTCCTTCCTGTCCTTTACCCTTGTGTACAAGACCGAACCGGCAAGGCTGAGATTTCCGGGACTTGCCCTGAATGCAGCGACCGCCTTGGTGTCCCGCCGCTCGACATGGGAGAATCCTGTCACGTTACAGTCAAGGCTTGTCCAACGTCCGTCCAAAGCCAGATTAAAGGACACCCACCCCATAGGATGCCAGGCGAAAGAGGAAGATGCGAAAAGACTTCCTTCCCTGTAAACGTTGCGTACATACACTGCGGCAGGATTGAGTCCGGGGTCTGACAAATAACGCAGATAATCATGTGAAGCCTTGCCGCTGAACATGAAAGAGGTCTTGCCGGCGTCCTTCCTGAAGGAAGCCTGCGCAAAGAGATTTCTGTCCCATTGTCTGTCTCTGGAGGAGAACTGGTCGGAAAGCCTTCTTATGACCGGCCCCGGCAGCCCCCTCTCGGAAGTGTAGCCGTAAAGATGAACCTGGAGTTCTCCACCCGAGGGGGAGGCCCAGAGCCCCGCTTCCGCCCTTGCTGCCCTGATGTCATCGTTGTAACGCCTGGACGTGGTATCTTCCAGTCTGTTTTTTATCTTGAAGCGATAATCGCCCTTTGAATAAAGGACGGTACCGTCAAGGCTCATGGTAAGCGATCCGGTTTTTCTTTCATAACGCAGCGACGGGCTGACACTTTTGAAAGAACCGGCTTTCAGTCTGGTTTTCAGATTGAAATCTTTTCCTTTGAAAACAGGCTTGCGGCTCTTCATATAGACACTCGCCCCGGAAGCATATTCATTCGCGCCCTGCAGCACGTCCGCCTTCTGGGCGTTATACAGCTCCACCGCTTCCATGTTGTCCAGAGAGTAGCGTCCGAGATCAACCTGCCCGTTCTGTGCATTTTCAATCCTGACGCCATCAAGAAAAACGGCGACATGCTGAGCCCCAAGCGAGCGTACATTCACAGTCTTGAGCCCGCCTATCCCTCCGTAATCCTTTATCTGCACACCGGAAAAAAACTTAAGCGCGTCGGCCACGGAAGAAGAAGACAGTTTCTCCAGTTCAGCACCGTCGAGACGGCTTGAAGGAAGTATCGATGAGGTTGTGAAAGCGGTTATGCTCGAACGGGCGATGGTGTCCTGAGGGACGCTCATCCGTGCGAAAGAACACCAGCGGCCTGCAAAAAGAAACAAGACCGCAAAAAATATTTTTTTGCAGGTTAACTTTTTCACTGTCCATGCTCCGTCATCCCGCGGAGTTTTTGATACGTCGTTCCGGCAGGCCTTCTGACTCATCCAAAAGGATTTACAGCAGCGGGTACTGCCACGGCTTCTCACCGTGTTTCCCTGTTAAGCCTGACGAACGCCAGACATCCGGAACCGGGAATTCACTCCCCATGGCCGCAAAAATAACCATTTAAATCCGAATCGCAAGCCGTATGTGGTGACAAATGATTAAATTTACAATTTACAATCTCGTCAAAAATGGACAAAGTATCTTACTCAATGGGCATGGTCATAGCCCGCAACTTGCTCCAGTCCGGAGTAAACGATCTGAACATCAAAGTTTTTTCCGATGCGTTGGATGCCGCCCTCCACGGAAGAAAGACTGAACTTTCCTATGAAGAGGCCGGTCACGTCCTTGATGAATACTTCAAGAAACTGGAGGCAGAGCGAGCCGCCGAGGAAGCGGAAATAGGAAAGGCCATGAAAGAGGACGGAGAAGCGTTCCTCGCCTCCAACGCAAAAAAAGAAGGCGTGGTCACACTTCCCGACGGACTCCAGTACAAAATTCTGAAACAGGGTACCGGACGCAAGGCCGGCAAGACCGACACTGTGAGATGCCACTATGAGGGCCGCTTCACGAACGGACAGGTGTTCGACAGCTCCTACAAAAGAGGCGAACCGGCCGAGTTCGGTGTGAACCAGGTGATCGCCGGATGGACGGAAGCTCTTCAGCTCATGCCCGAAGGTTCCGAATGGGAGCTGTATATTCCCTACAGGCTTGCCTACGGTGAAGCCGGTGCACATGGCGCCATTCCTCCCTGCGCCGCCCTCATCTTCAAAGTTGAAGTGATAAAAGTTCTTTAACACCGACACATCCTCCGGAATAACCGGTATAAATGGAAACATTGATACATTATATAGAGATCTTCGCGTTCGTCACCGGCATAGCCTACATTCTGCTGGAGATAGGACAGAAGAAGTTCATGTGGGTCATCGGCATCGCCACCGGCATAGCCTGCGCCTTCTCTTTTGCAGTCCAGCACCTGTACGCATCTGCAGGACTCAATTTCTACTATGTATTGGTATCCTTCTGGGGGCTATACCAATGGAGGAAAGACGAGAAAAAGCTCGACGGAAACAGTTCTTCCGACATACACCTGAACAAGCTCGGTACAGGAACAGCCGTGACAAGCGCCATCGTTTTCGTGCTCGGTTCCGCCGCGCTGATCGCATTGCTGCGGAAGATAGGAGGCTCGGAAACAGAAATGGACGCCGTCACGGCAGTAATGAGCGCCATAGCTACCTGGTGGCTGGCCAAATCCTATGCCCAGCAATGGCTTATATGGATTGCCGCAGATCTGTTTTCGACGGTACTGTGCTTCTCCGCCGGGATGAACTGGATGGGACTTCTTTATATTTTCTACACAGGTTCAGCCATATACGGCTATGTGCACTGGAAACGCAAAGGTGAAACGGTAGGCTGATGCTTAAACAGAATTATCCTTCTAAACTTCTTGAAGACGCCGTGGACGCGATATCCTCTCTTCCGGGAATCGGAAGCAGAAGCGCCCTGCGTCTTGCCCTTTATCTGCTCAGGCAGCCGAAGGAGAATGTCCGTCATTTCACCGATTCCCTCAGCAACCTGCGCGAGAATGTGAAATATTGCCGCACATGCATGATGATCTCTGACGGAGACAGCTGTGCAATATGTTCGGACAGGAGCCGCGACCATGAAACCATCTGTGTGGTCGAGAACGTAAGGGATGTGATGAGCATCGAGAACACCGGTCAGTACCATGGGGTATACCATGTGCTCGGAGGCATCATTTCCCCCATCAACGGCATCGGGCCCTCGGATCTGACCATAAGACAGCTCACGGACAGGGTCAGAGCCCTTGCGGAAAGCAGCTCTAAAGCAGAAGTGATACTCGCTCTGAGCGGAGACGTGGAAGGAGATACGACATCATTCTACATATACCGTCAGATCTCCCCTTTCGGGATAAAGATTTCGACTCTTGCCAGAGGGCTAGGATTCGGAGACGACCTCGAGTATGCCGATGAACTTACATTGGGACGCTCCATCGCGAACAGACAGATTTTCAAACCCTGACAATGTATTACATCCTGACTATACTATTTGCGGCTTCACTCTGCGCGGACTGCTTTGCCGTGACTCTGTGTTCAAGCGTCTCACTGAAGAACCCGAGCCTGAAGACAGTCCTCACGATAGCCGCCATCTTCAGTGCCGTACAGGCCGGGCTTCTTGTCATCGGCTGGGCCTTCGGTGACATTCTGGCCGGACATCTGGAGAAACTTTCCCACATGATAGGCTTTCTCCTTCTGGCGTACATAGGCGGCTCCATGATTCTTGAGGCCGTGAAAGGTAATGACAGAAGACTGAACCTCAACGGACTGAAGAACATTGTCATCGGTGCCGCCGCTACGAGCATAGACGCTTTCGCCGCAGGTATTTCCATTTCAATGGATAATTCGGGCACGGCCGGCGACATCTTATGGAAAGGGTCGGCAGTTTTCGTATTCACGTTCCTCTCCGTAATGGGAGGCATATACGGCGGCAGCGCATTGGGAAGAAAATTCGGCAACATGGCCGAACTGTGCGGAGGCATCGTACTGATATTTCTCGGAATCTTTATTTTATTCGGAATCATTTAAACACCTCATATTTATACTCTTCAGCCATGGGAAACAAAGTAGTAATCTTCTCCGCGCCTTCAGGCTCCGGCAAAAGCACTATAGTCCGGCATATACTCGAGCTCTATCCTGAAATGGAATTTTCCGTTTCCGCCACGTCAAGACCTCCCAGAGGAGAGGAAAGAGATGGTGTGGAATATCTTTTCTACAGCGCGGACATTTTCAGAATGCTCGCCGCCTCCGACAAATTCGTAGAATACGAAGAGGTCTACAAAGACCGCTTCTACGGCACTCTCAAATCCGAGGTAAACCGGATATGGGCAAAGGGACACGCCATAATCTTCGATGTGGACGTGAAGGGCGGCGTGAATCTGAAAAAATATTTCGGAAAATCCGCACTTTCAATCTTCATCCAGGCTCCTTCTGTGGAAACTCTTAAAGAGCGATTGACAAGGCGCGGGACAGACTCGCCCGAAGAAATAGAAAAAAGAGTGGCGAAAGCTGCGGAAGAAATGACCTATGCGGACAAATTCGACAGAATCCTCATAAACGACAAGCTTGAAGAAGCATACAGGGCAGCCGACGAGATGGTGCGCATTTTTCTGACACAAGACTGAAAATGAGCACAGAAGATGAAGGCAGCTGTATATTCCGGCACTTTTGCGCCCATGCACATAGGTCACCTTTCCATTCTCGACTTCATAGTAAGAGAAAAACTATTTGACAAGGTGTATCTTGTCGTTTCGCCGCGCAATCCGTTCAAGGACAGCTCCCTCACGGAATCCGCCGAGGAGCGTCTGGCAGCCGCAAGAGAAGCCATAGGCAGGCACACGGAGCTTAAAAACGTAGTCGTGAGCGACATAGAATTCCATATGCCTCCACCAAGCTACACCATCAGGACCCTGGACCTGCTGAAAGAAAAGGAACCGGACAATGACTTCACCCTCATAATAGGCGCGGACAATCTGGCAAGCATGCTCAAGTGGAAAGAAGGGGCGAGGATATTGACCGGATACGGAGTCGCCGTCTATCCGCGGAATGGATTTGACAGCGAAGAACTCCGCGACAATCTTCTGGCAGTGAACCCCGATTTCAGGATAATGCTGCTTGACGCCCCTCTGGCGGATGTGTCATCCACGGAGATACGCAAGGGCATGGCGGAAGGTAGGGACATGTCCGCACTGCTGATGTAAAACCCATAAGCATGGAAGGGAAAACGCATATAGAAACAGAAAGGAAGTTTCTGGTAAAGAATGACAGCTATAAAAGCGAGGCTGTCGGAAACCGGAGAATCAGACAAGGCTACATAGTACGCGAATCGGGAAGGACCGTGCGCGTGAGAATTGCGGATGACAAAGCATTTCTCACCATAAAAGGGCCGTCTTCCGACGGCCTGAGCAGGATGGAATGGGAAACCGAACTGTCGATGGATGACGCCAGAAATCTCATGACTCTGTGTAAGGACGGCATCATAGACAAAAACAGATACCTGATTCCGGCAGGAGACGGCAGATATTTCGAGGTGGATGAGTTCCACGGAGACAATGAGGGACTGACCGTAGCGGAGATAGAACTTTCCGATGCGGATGAGCAGATTCCCACACCGTCATGGTTAGGAAAGGAAGTGAGCGGAGACAGGAGATACTACAACTCCTGCCTCTGCTCCTGCCCGTTCCGCAAATGGAAGGGAAACTAAGCATGCCTCAGTCTCAAGCTGTTTGCGACGACGCAGACCGAACTCAGGGCCATACATGCCGCAGCTATCGCGGGATTGAGCATGAATCCGTTTATCGGATACAGCACTCCCGCAGCGACAGGCACAGCCAGCAGATTGTAGATGAAGGCCCAGAACAGATTCTGCCTCACAACCCTCACCGTACGCCTCGAAAGTTCAATCATCTGCGGAATCTTCCGCAGATCTCCTGACACAATCGTAACCATGGCAGTATTGATGGCTATGTCGCTTCCTTTTCCCATGGCCATGCTCAAGTCCGCCTGAGCCAATGCAGCGCTGTCATTGATTCCATCCCCTATCATGGCCACTTTATGCCCGGCTTTCTGAAGCCCGCTTATGTAATGCGCCTTGTCCTGAGGCAACATGCCTGCTTTGACATGCTGAATTCCGGCCTTTTCCGCCACAATTCCGGCTGAAACGGCATTGTCTCCGGTGAGCATGCTGGTCTCCACTCCCATTTTTCTTAGAGCAGACACGGCTTCAGCAGATCCGTCTTTAATCTCGTCCGTAACAGCGAACACGGCCAAAAGACGGCCTTCACTGCAGAACCATACAACCGTACAGCCTTCCTTCTTCCATTCCTCGGCTTCTTCCCACTCCATGTCAGACGAATTGCCTGCAAAAAACTTTTTCCCTCCGTAAGAAGCTTCGATCCCATGCCCAGCGACATTTTCAAAATCTGTTATATCCAACGGCTCCGCCTCCATGTTTTCCGAATGGACGGATGCGGCTATAGCCAAAGCCAGAGGGTGAGAGGATTTAAGCTCCATGGAAAGCAGAACGCCCTGAGCCAAGGCAAGTTCATGCGGATCAGCCGGGAACCATCTGGACTTCGTCACTTCAGGATGACCCTTGGTGACAGTGCCTGTCTTGTCAAGAACAACGCTGTCCACGCTGCCTGCGATCTGCAGGGAATCGGCATCCTTGATGAGAATACCCTTCCTCGCCCCGTTGCCTATGCCCGCAATGAGAGCGGTCGGGGTGGCAAGACCCAAAGAGCAGGGACATGCTATGACAAGGACCGTAACCATGGAAAGCAAGCCTTTTGTCAGCCCGTCGTCAGGCGAGAAAAGCATCCAGCAGACCAATGTAACTACCGATATCAGCATTATTGCAGGAACAAAGACGGCAGCTACCTTGTCCACGGTTTCCTGAACCTTTGCCTTACTCCCCTGCGCGTCACGGACCATTTTGATTATGGCGGACAACATCGTATCCTTGCCCACTTTCTCTGCCCGGACGTCAAAAGAGCCTTTCTGGTTTATCGTTCCGGCATACACCTTGTCACCCGCCTGTTTGAAGACCGCCACAGGCTCGCCGGTAAGCATGCTCTCATCCACATAGGAATCCCCCTCCATTACCGTCCCGTCGGCCGGAATCCTGTCTCCGGGCCTGACTGTGAAAACATCGCCCGCGGCAAGCCTGACCGACTTGGGCTGAAGTCCCATAAGTTCCCTCACGGCAGCAGTCGTCCCATGCTTTGCCTTTTCCTGAAGAACTCTGCCCGCCAGAATGAAGGCTCCTATCATGGATGCTGATTCAAAATATAGATGAGGCTGGAGTCCACGCGATGTCCATACCTGCGGAAAGAGGAGGTTGAACACACTGAAAAAATAGGAAATCAGCATCGACAGCGCCACCAGCGTATCCATTCCGGCCGTTCCATGTCCGGTCTGCTTCCACGCGACAGAGATGAAACGCCTTCCGCACCAGAATACGGCAGGAGTAGCCAAAGCCCACAACACATATCCCTTCCCCGGAAATTCGCCGAATCCCATTCCTAGCGACATGATCAGGAGGGCCAGGATTACGGCAAGTTTGGCATCCCGTTTCAGAGACCTGTAATAGTCCTCCTCAAGCCGGTCGGCTTCTTCATCGGCCTTGT
Source organism: uncultured Muribaculaceae bacterium (assembly GCA_964460265.1). Classification (GTDB taxonomy): domain Bacteria; phylum Bacteroidota; class Bacteroidia; order Bacteroidales; family UBA932; genus Cryptobacteroides. The sequence goes on from CAYWPV010000037.1 coordinate 15,415, forward strand.
CGCCTTCTTCATCGCCATCCACGACGACAAGGTCATAGCCTGCATCCCGGACAGCCTTTTTCAATGTCGCAGGTGTCACAATCCCAGGGTCATAATCCACCTGAGCCGAATTTGACGCAAGGCTGACGGAACATTTGCTGACACCGTCCACCGCGCCCAAAGCACCCTGCACTCTCGCGACACAAGCCGCGCACCCCATTCCCCGGACAGGGAAATTCTTCCTTACGATATTTGCCATAACACTTTTTTTTTGCAAAATTACTTTAAAACAAAAAAGGTTGACCAAAAAAATTCGGTCAACCTTTTTCAATTCACCAGCCGGATTACTGCTCGTCAGGACCCTGATTATCAGGACCGTTCTGAGGTCCCTGAGGGCCTGCCTGAGGACCCTGAGGTCCGGCCTGGCCACCCTGAGCCGCATGGGCCATATCCTCTGAAGCTGCGTGCCATGCATCTTCCAGCTTCTTGGAATAATTGTCGATGTCGGACACATTCTGACTCTTGACAGCTTCTTTCAAGCTTGAAAGAGCGGACTCTATCGCAGACTTCTTGTCAGCGGGAATCTTGTCGCCATAGTCCTTCAGATTCTTATCTGTCTGGAAGCAGAGGGCATCGGCATTGTTGATCTTGTCAACTCTCTCCTTTTCAGCCTTGTCCGCAGCCTCGTTGGCCTTGGCCTCGTCACGCATCTTCTTGATCTCGTCTTCGGTAAGTCCGGAAGAAGCCTCAATTCTGATGTTCTGTTCCTTGCCGGTAGCCTTGTCCTTAGCGGAAACATTGAGAATACCGTTCACATCTATGTCGAAGGTCACTTCAATCTGAGGAACACCCCTCGGGGCCGGAGCTATGCCGTCCAGATGGAACACACCGATCTGTTTGTTGTCCTTTGCCATCGGACGT
>CAYWPV010000038.1:0-16306 GCA_964460265.1 uncultured Muribaculaceae bacterium
GGCATGCACACCGGCTCCTCCGAGATCTTCCTGACTGACTTCTTCGCCGGTAACGCTCTTGACGACGGCAGGACCAGTAAGGAACATGTAGGAGGTGTTCTTGACCATGACCGTGAAATCAGTGAGGGCGGGGGAGTAGACGGCACCGCCGGCGCACGGGCCGAAGATGCCGGAAATCTGCGGAATGACACCTGAGGCCAGGATGTTCCTTTCAAAGATTTCGCCGAATCCGGCGAGAGAATCTATGCCTTCCTGGATTCTTGCTCCGCCTGAATCGTTGAGACCGATGCAGGGCGCTCCGTTGCGGACGGCGAGATCCATGACTTTGCATATCTTTTCGGACATGGTCTTCGACAATGAGCCGCCGGATACCGTGAAGTCCTGTGCGTATACATAGACAAGGCGGCCGTCTATAGTGCCGCATCCGGTCACGACACCGTCTCCGTCATAGTGCTGTCTGTCCATTCCGAAGTTTACGCATCGGTGCTGTACGAACATGTCGTATTCTTCAAAGGAACCTTCATCCAGAAGAAGTGAGATCCTCTCCCTTGCGGTAAGTTTCCCTTTCTGATGCTGAGCTTCTATCCTTTTTTCGCCGCCTCCAAGTTTGGCTTTCGCTCGCCGCTCGACAAGCTTGGCGATATTGTCCTGTTGTATGCTCATATTGTTGTACTTTATATATATTCTGATTTCGAATAACACATATTCTACCAATCGCCAAATTTAATAAGTGTTTTGCTCTTCTCCAATTTTAATTTTCATTTCTTATCTTTGCCGGGAGTAAAACGAAAACATAAAAACGACATTATGGGAGTTTCTGCTATGCTTTTGTTATATTGCCCTGACAGACAAGGCATTGTGACGGAAATTACAAATTTTATAACGGTCAATAACGGCAATATCATCTACACGGATCAGTATGTCGACCGCATAGACAATGTTCTTTTCATGAGGCTCGAATGGGAACTTGAAGGTTTCATTATCCCGAGGGAGCAGATAAAGGAAAGCATCGATACTCTTTTCGGAGCCAGATTCAAGATGGAATTCGGCCTGTATTTCAGCGATGTCAAACCCCGTATGGCATTGTTCGTAAGCAAGCAGAATCATTGTCTGTTCGATATCCTTGCCCGTTATACGGCAGGGGAGTGGGATGTCGAGATCCCCATGGTGATAAGCAACCACGAAGACCTGCGTCCCGTGGCGGAAGATTTCAGGATTCCATACTATTGTTTTCCGTTGAACAAGGACAACCGCGATGAACTTGAGGTCGAGGAAATGGAACTTATGGAAAGGGAAAAGATTAATTTCGTAGTGCTGGCAAAGTATATGCAGATTATCTCCCCCAGAATGATAGAGCGTTATCCTCACAATATCATCAATATCCATCATTCCTTCCTGCCGGCGTTCGTGGGGGCCCGTCCTTACCACCAGGCCTTCGAGAGAGGAGTCAAAATCATCGGTGCCACCAGCCATTATGTGACGGAAGAACTTGATTCAGGGCCGATAATAGAACAGGATGTGATCAGGATTTCTCACAAAGATACACCGGAGACACTTATCTACAAAGGTAAGGATCTTGAAAAGGTAGTCCTGAGCCGTGCCATCCTCAAGCATATCGAAAGGAAGATATTGACATATAAGAACAAGACTGTGATTTTCGCCTGACTGGGCAGAGGACGAAAAAAGCTCCGCACGAAAATGATGCGGAGCTTTTTTTTCTATTTTTCCGAATGTCCGTTACGCTTCAGATTCTGAATTGTCGGCCGGTTTCATCGTCGTATAGACGTTGGTAACGTCGTCGTCATCTTCGAGAAGTCCGGTCAGCTTGTCCAGAGTGGCTCTCTGTTCAGAAGTGACTTCTTTCAGTTCCACATTGGGGATTCTTTCAAATCCTCCCGATACAAGTTCGTAGCCGTTTTCCTCAAGATATTTCTGGATGGCACCGTATGCCGTATAGTCTCCGTAGATGGTGACCTCGTTTGACACGTTTCCGTCCTTGTCCTCAACTTCTTCCTTGAAAACCTCGTCTGCTCCGAGGTCGATGAGTTCAAGTTCAAGTTCATCTGTATCGATCGGTTTCGCAGGGTCTTCTTTGATCCTGAAAACGCATTTGTGGTCGAACATGAAGCTTACGCTGCCGCTTGTCCCGAGCGAGCCGCCGCATTTGGTGAAATAGCTGCGGACGTTGGCTACGGTTCTGGTATTGTTGTCTGTTGCGGTTTCGACCAGATAAGCTATGCCGTAGGGACCGTATCCTTCGAAAACAACCTCCTTGAAGTCTCCTGTCGATTTGTCGGTCGCTTTCTTTATGGCTCTTTCTATGTTTTCCTTCGGCATCTGTTCCGAGCGGGCTTCGGCGAGAAGTGCTCTGAGACGCGGGTTGCCGGTAACTTCCGGTCCTCCGCTTTTTACCGCAATCGTTATCTCTTTCCCAAGTTTCGTGAAGGTGCGGGCCATGTGTCCCCACCGTTTGAGTTTCCTTTCCTTTCTGAATTCAAAAGCTCTTCCCATTGTTGTATGCCGTGCTTAAGATTATTGTGCGATTTCTATTCTTGAAATGTATTTGTCGATCTCGGCTCCCTCCATGGACTGCGGATAGGTTTCTTTGATTTTCTTGTAGTACGTAAGAGCTTTCCGGCTGTCTCCGAGTTCTTCGCATACTATTCCGGCTTTTAGCAGGTAGGCTGCGGCAAAAATGTCGTCTATTTTTGAGGCGGCTTTGTCATAGCAGTCGAGAGCCTCCCGGTATTTCTCAAGTCCGACGTAGGCGTCGCCTTCGCATGCAAGGGCCTTGGCAGCCAGAATCTCATCCTTTCCGTTGTACTTTTTAAGATATGATATGGCACTTTCGAAGTTTCCGAGATTCAGCTCGCAGATGCCGGCATACATGTAAACGTCTTTTCCGGCCTTTGTTCCGTATTCCTTCGCTATCTCCTCGAAACCGAGGTTTTTGCCGTCTCCTTTCAGAGCGGTCTCGTATGAACCTTCACGGAATGCGTTCTCTGCAGGGTACATCTGTTCCTGTGCTTCAACTTTCTTGGGCTGCACATAGAATTTGTGATATGCCAGTACAATCAGGCCTATTACGACGATTGCGGCAAGTGATCCCCAGATGACGTTTTTGTTTTCGTTAAAGAAATGTTCAACGGACGTGACTTTCTGCTCCACTTTTTCTTCGTGGAGTTTTTCCTCCTTTTTGAGGTCTTCCTTTTTTGCCATATTTGTTATAAATTTTTTCGGTTTTTAGTCTGCAAATTTAAGAAAAATAATACAAAAATAAATGCCGAAAGTTATATTTGCAGTAATTAGGAATTTTGCTGAACGTGTTTTTCCGATCGTGACATGCCATCTTTGAAGAGAATCGTAATACAGAATTATAGAAACATCGCTTTGGCGGAACTTGAGTTTTCTCCAAAGATCAACTGTATTTCAGGCAATAACGGTGCGGGAAAGACGAATCTGCTGGATGCCGTATGGTATCTTTCCATGACAAAAAGCGCTTTCTCGTCTTCCGACAGATATAATTTCCGCTATGGAACGGATTCCTTCTCCATAGCCGGGACATATGCCATGGAAAACGGGCAGGATTCCGTTTTCTCTGTCCAGGTATCGGAGGGTTCCGAGAAAAAGTTCAGAAGGGACGGGAAGCAGTATGCCAAAGTCTCGGAGCATATAGGAAAGCTTCCCATTGTCATGGTCTCGCCTTATGATACCGCGCTTGTAAGCGAGTCCGGAGATGACAGAAGAAAGTTCACGAATTCCGTGATTTCACAGCTGCATGCTTCGTATCTTTCGGAGATGCAGCAATATAACCGTATTCTTCAGCAAAGGAACCGGGCTTTGAAGGAGCCGAACCCTGATGACGGACTCCTTTCTGTCTTCGACATGAGACTCTCGGTGCTTGCGTCTTCAATATATGGTTCACGGAAAACGTTCGTGGACAAGCTTGTCCCGTCCGTGGCGAAATACTACGCCATGATTTCCGGTGGAAAAGAAGAAGTATCCCTGCGTTACGTTTCGGATATCGACAAGGGCACGCTTGAGACCCTGCTTTCCGCATGCCGGGAAAAGGACCTTGCGATGAAGTTTACGACCGCGGGCATTCAGAGAGACGACATAGTGTTCCAGATAGGCGGCAGGCCCATAAGGAGGTGCGGGTCTCAAGGACAGCAGAAGTCTTTTCTCGTCGCGTTGAAATTCGCGCAGTATGAGATTATGAGGAATGAGTGCGGTTTTCCCCCGGTTCTTCTGCTGGATGATGTCTTCGACAAGCTGGACATGGAGCGTATCTCCAATCTTCTGTCTCTTGTCGCAGGACAGGATTTCGGTCAGATTTTCATATCCGACAGCAACAAAGTCCGGATGGAAGGCATAGTGGAGCGCGTGGCCGTGGGGAGCTCATACTTTGAAGCCGCGGAAGGAAGTTTCATGAAACTTTAGATTTTGACAGCGATGTTCAAGCCATATAAAATAGACAGGAGGGAGGTGTTGCCGATGTCTTCGGTCATGAAGCTTCTGATCAGACGCAGGGGGCTTTCTCCAGGGATGAACTGTCAGTTCATCTTTCAGGCGTGGGACAAAGTGTCCGGCGCAGCCTGTTATACACTCCGCAAGTATTTCAAAGACGGCGTATTATACGTCGGTATATCTTCATCGGTGGTCAGAAATCAGCTATATTTCAGGAAAAACGCTATCGTCAGACAAATCAATGATGAACTGGCCGCAGAACCGCTCTACGATTCCGGAAAGGGATTCGTCAAAAACATAATACTGAGATGAAAATTGTTGCAGACATCTCCATTCCGTTTCTGAGGGGGGTATTTGAACCTTATGCCGAGGTCGTTTATCTTGAAGGCTCGGCCATAGGCAGGGAAGACGTCAAGGATGCGGATGCGATGATCGTCAGGTCCAGAACCAAATGCGACGGGGGGCTTCTGGACGGTTCTTCCGTTAAAATCATAAGTTCTGCTACCATAGGAATCAACCATATAGATACCGAATGGTGCGATGCCCATGGAATCCTCTACTCAAATGCTCCGGGGGCCAATTCCAATGGAGTCATGCAATATGTCTTTTCCGCATTGTACGGGACGGCCTCAAGAAATGCCATAAGCCTGGACAAGGCCGTCATAGGAGTGATCGGGGTCGGCAATGTGGGCAAGAGGGTCGTCACACTTGCGAGAAACCTGGGTTTCAGAGTTCTGCTGAACGATCCTCCGCGGGAGGCTCGTGAGGGAGCTTTCGAATATACGCCGCTGGAAACTCTGCTGAGGGAGTCCGATGTGGTGACATTGCATGTATCCCTGAACTCCACTTCATGCCGCCTTGCGGACACGAATTTTTTCAAGCTGATGAAGCCCGGCGCTTTTTTCATAAATACGTCCAGAGGGGAGGTTGTGGATGAAGAAGCGTTGAAGAACGCGATGGAAAGCAAGCTCGGACCGGTGATAATCGATACGTGGAACAATGAACCTGACGTGGACAGGGAACTGGTTGACATGGCGGACATTTCCACTCCCCACATCGCCGGCTATACATATCAGGGCAAGCAGACCAGTACCGCCGTGGCAGTGCGTGCCGTAGCTCATTATTTCGGCATAACAAAACTTTACAGCTTTTTCCCCGCGACGGAACACCCGTTGTTCGAGGCCGTCAAACTCGATCTGCGCGGGAAGAAACAGGGCGAAATAGCATCGCTGCTTCAATATAATTATCCTATCTTTACGGATGATTTCATCTTCAAGCTTCATCCGGACGGGTTTGAAGAGTTGCGAAAGAAGTACAATTACCGGAGGGAATTTTATATAGATTGATTTTATGTTTTCTCAGGAAGATATAAGGCAGATTGAGCTTAGGGGCTCTTCTGTCAAGACAGTCTCCGCACAGGTCGAGAGATTCCGCAAAGGTTTTCCTTGGATGAGGATAATCGGTCCGGCGACACCGGAACGTGGAATAGCAGTTCTGAGTAAGGAGCAGGCCGCAGCTGCTGCGGATTACTATGAAAATGCCGAAATCGACGGGAAATGCAAATTCGTACCTGCCTCAGGAGCTGCTTCCCGTATGTTCAAGGATATTTTCGCCGGGTTGGCCGTGCTCGAAAAAGGCGGTGATGTGCCTACGGACAGTGCTGTCGGCAGACTCGCTTCAAGCATAAAGAAATTCGCTTTCTACAGCGAGCCTCTGTTCGGCGAGCCTGAAGACACGGCGGAATACAGGCGCGGTGTCGCAGAGAAAGTACTTGGAGAAAAAGGATTGGGATATGGAAGCAAACCCAAGGGCGTCATACGTTTTCATCGTTATGGAGACGAGGCGAGAACCGCTTTCGCCGAGCACCTTGTAGAGGCCCAGGAATACATGCGAAATCCCGATGGCACGGCAAGCATTGTCGTGACGATTTCACCGGAGCACCGGAGTCTGTTCGAGGCTGCTCTCGATGAGGTGAAAACTGAATATGAGAAGCGGTATGGAGTAAAATATGACGTCACCTTTACATATCAGGACAAGGCCACGGACACCATTGCGGTGGATATGAAGAACAGACCGTTCCGTAAAGATGACGGATCTCTGCTTTTCCGTCCGGCGGGGCACGGCGCTCTCATTTACAATCTGAATGATCTCGGCCAGGAGCTGGTCTCCATAAAAAATATAGACAATGTGGCCTGTGAGAGGCTCCTTCCGGTTACATCCAGATACAAGAAAGTTCTCATGGGTGAGGCCTTGATGATGAGGGACAGGATTTTTTCATTCCTCAGGGAGATGGACGGAGAAGCCGACCCGTATTCCGCTTCGTGCCGCCGTCTGTGTGACAGGATAGAGTCATTCCTTGACAGGGAATTGTGCATCCAGCTTCCTTTGACAACGGATCCTGCCGCACGCAAGGAGATGCTTCGTGCCAAACTTGACCGTCCTGTAAGGGTATGCGGTATGGTCCGCAATGAAGGTGAACCAGGAGGAGGACCTTTCATCGTCGCCGGCAAGGATGGCTCGTCCAATCTTCAGATTCTGGAAAGCGTGCAGATTGACAGCACGGATCGGGGTTCGGCTGACGCGCTTGCAAGGGCGACCCATTTCAACCCTGTGGATATAGTGTGCTGCCTCCATGATTACAAAGGCAGAAAGTTCGATCTCCTGAAGTTCGTCGATGAAGAGGCTGGATTCATCAGTTCCAAAAGCTATCAGGGACGCGAGCTCAAGGCTCTTGAACTCCCCGGCCTTTGGAATGGTTCCATGAGCGGCTGGAATACTTTGTTCGTGGAGGTTCCCGCAGAAACCTTCAATCCTGTGAAGGTCGTCCTGGATCTGTTGCGTCCCGCACATCAGGCATAGCAGGGAAATTTCGTTTAAATCTTCTTTTTCCGCGGGCCGTTTTTCTTTCCGATGAACTGAGGCCTTTCAGCTTGCGTGCAGACCATTGGGCGGCTGAAAACGGAAACTTCCGGCCGCTTTACGATCATGACGTATTCATGAAAGTAATCGGTGAGTTTGAGACGGAGCCCGGAAAAAGATGAGGGAAATGTCTTTCGTACAGCTGAAGAAGGCATATATGGCATTTGTCCTGGCTGTCAAAGCCAGGTATGTTCTCATGGGTGAGCCGACAAACGGCCCGGATATTCCTTCGAAGGCTCAGTTCAGGTCAGCTTTGATGAGATGCACAAGCGAAGATACGACCGTTGTCATTTCCGCTCACCAGGTCAGGGATCTTGAAGACATAATAGATCCGATAATCATTCTTGACAGGCAGGATGTGCTGTTGAATGCATCTCTGAGTGAATTATCCGGGAAACTGTTTTTTGACTATGGTACGGTTCTCGATTCCGATGCATTGTACAGTGAGCAATTGCCGGGAGGATTCGTGCAGGTTCGTGAGAATACGGAAGGGATTTAGAGCAAGGTCAACATCGAGGCGCTGTTCAATGCGGCTGTCTTTCTGGGCTGATTTCCGGAATCAATCTGTTTGACTACGTACGTGACAATTTGTATTATTCACCTGTCGTTTTTTTTTTGGGGGGGGGATATGCTATGTGGCCATAGCCATAGCGGTCCCTGCATTTACCTGCCTTGGAGAAAAGATTTCGGAAGAGCGTCTCGCAGGTATGGAAAGTTGGGTCATGAGCCTCGATGCGTCCCAAATCAATCTTTATGTAAACGGAATCGTAGACGTAACGTATCTCCTGTTTTTCGCCATATTGTCCGCTGCGGTCTCTCCCGATGAAAGGGTCCCGTCGGTGAGGGAATACGGTGCTTCCGCGTTGGGCAATCTGAACACGGTAATGCGTACCTATGAAAAGCTTATCAGGGAGGGGAGCATAAACAACAGAAGAGGGATAGGCTATTATATCTCTCCGGGAGCAAAAGACATTATAATAAAAAATGAAAGAAAATAATTCTTTGACGAGGATCTTCCTGCTTTTCTTAAGAAAATGGAGCTTCTCGGCATGGAACCGTCCATGATTGAAGGCAAAATAAAAAAAGTATGAATATGAAAAGTTTATTCCAACTCAGCATTGCGGTGTCGTGAATCGTTAGCCTCCCGCACGTTTTCTCATTTCTGCCGGAGAGCAGCCTGTGATTTTCTTGAATTGTCGGCTGAAATTCGGCAGATCTTTGAATCCGCAGATTGCGGCGAGTTCTGAAATGTCAACTCCTTCTCTCTCTTTCAGGATATCGGAGGCAAGTTCAATCCGCCTTTCGGTTTTCCAAGTCCGGAAATCTTTTCTGAGGATAATCTGGAAAAGGTTTTTGGTCAGTTGGGCAGATTCTCCGATTCCTTCCGCCAGTTCGGCCAGGGTAAAATCATCCCAACGTGGTTTCCCTTTTTTCAGGCTTCTGAGCCTGCACCATTCCAGTGCCCTCTTCTCGATAGCTCCGTAATCTGTGACTGCGGACTTTTTCTTTCTGTCTCCGTTTATGATCCATTCGCGGCTCGTGAATCCGAACAGTATGAGTTCCGCTTCGTACGGAAGATTCATCCTTGTCAGCATTTGCCGGAATCTCTCTTGCAGGGTGAATGGATGCATTTCTTTTTTGTGGTTAAAATCCTTAAATTTGCAGTTATAATACGAATATACGGAAATGTTTGAAAATCTTCAAGAAAGACTTGAGAGATCTTTCAAGATTCTCAAGGGTGAGGGCAAAATAACGGAGATTAATGTAGCTGAGACCGTCAAAGACATCAGGAAAGCGTTGCTCGATGCGGATGTAAGCTACAAAGTCGCGAAGGAGTTTTGTGACAGAGTCAAGGAAAAGGCGATGGGCCAGAATGTGCTGACTGCGGTGAAGCCTCAGCAGATGATGGTGAAGATCGTCCATGACGAACTTGCTGAATTCATGGGCGGCGGCTCTCAGGATATAAATGTAAAGGGCAATCCGGGGATCGTGCTTGTGGCCGGTCTGAACGGTTCCGGAAAGACTACATTCTCCGGCAAGCTGGCGCTGTATCTCAAAAGTAAAAGAGGCATGAAGGTGCTTCTTGCCGCATGTGATACTTTCCGTCCTGCTGCCATAGATCAGTTGAAAGTGCTTGGAGAGCAGATCTCCGTCCCTGTGTATACTGAGGAAGGCGAGAAGAATCCTATAAAGATTGCCCGTGATGCCATCAGGAAGGCAAAAGACGAAGGCTATTCAGTCGTCATAATCGATACGGCAGGACGTTTGGCTGTGGATCAGCAGCTTATGGACGAAATCTCGGCATTGCGCGAGGCGGTGTCTCCTACGGAGACTCTCTTTGTCGTGGATGCCATGACCGGACAGGACGCTGTAGAGACGGCAAAGGCTTTCAATGACCGTCTGGATTTCGACGGTGTCGTGCTTACGAAGATGGACGGCGATACCAGGGGCGGTGCCGCTCTCTCCATCAAAGCGGTGGTAGGCAAGCCTATTAAGTTTGTCTCCTCCGGAGAGAAGATGGAGGCTCTTGATGTTTTTCACCCTGAAAGGATTGCAGACAGGATTCTCGGTATGGGTGATGTCGTCACCCTTGTGGAGAAGGCTCAGGAACAGTTTGATGAGAAGCAGGCCAGGGAACTCAAAAAGAAAATAGCGAAGAACGAGTTCTCGATGATGGATTTCTACAACCAAATCCAGCAGATCAAGAAAATGGGAAATATAAAGGATCTGGCCTCAATGATACCGGGGGTGGGCAAGGCGATAAAGGATGTCGACATTGACAACGATGCGTTCAAGAGCATTGAAGCGATAATCATGTCCATGACGCCTTATGAGCGGGATCATCCCGAAGTGATGAACGGGAGCAGGAAAAAGAGAGTGGCGGAAGGGTCCGGCACCAGCCTTCCGGAAGTGAACAGGCTTATCAAGCAGTTCGAAAGCAGCCGGAAAGTCATGAAATCCGCAATGGCAGGCGGACTCATGCAGAAGATGAAAAACTTCAGAAGATAAAACCTCAGTCCATAAAAAAGCGTCCCGCTACATCACGGGACGCTTTTTTATGGACTGAGCAGCAGTCGTATGCTATTTGAAAAGGAGACCCATGTCACGGCTTATCGCCTTTGACGCATCGGATTCAGGGATGAACTCCCAATGTCCGAGCTTCCCGTTTTTAGCGATGCCTGACGGATCGATTGCGGCATTTTCCTGCAGATAGTTATAAATCAGTTCCCTGTATTCGGGGTAGCGTTCGACGGTTCTGCTGTCGGCATCTTTTATGCCGGCCCCGTTTTCAAGGATTCCGCCTCCGCCGCTTGCCCTGTATGAGGTCATGGCTACCGTGTATTCGTGTGCGGAGTCAAAATCGCTCCCGTCCGCCATGGAGGTAATGTCAATCCTCTCTCCGAAGGGTTTTGTCACGTCTACGGTGTAGTCTATGCCGGCAGCTGAGTCAAAATTGTATGGTCTGGCTTCAAACGACCAGTTTGTCTGCCCGTATCGGGAGTCGGCCGCCTGCTTTATTTTCAGAACATGTTCGTCGGATTTGCCGGCAGCCGCAGCTTTGATGTCTTTGACGGTATTAATCCAGTTGTTGTAGGAATATTCAAGGTATTTCTTGATTTCATCTCCTGTCATTTTCAGGACAAACATCTGGTTTTCATACGGATAAATTGTGAAAAGGTCATTGTAGATCAGAGTCCCCTTCGTTACCGTCCCGTTGAAGGTGAGGGGAGCGGCAATCGACAGGTCTGCATACTGGAGTCCGATTGTGTGGATGAAATCCATATAGGGGCACATCCCTTTGTACGCCTCCCTTGTCACGAGGTCAGATTTCAGTTCTCCTACTTTTCTGAGCGTGAATGTTTTGACAGCGTCATAGTCTTTGGTGAAAGCCTCTCTCATCTTTGGGTCCGCCTTGTCTGCACTGATAGGAATGAGTTCCGTTTTGATCCGGCCGACTGACGGCTTTCCGTTCTTGACGTTGACCGTTATCTCCGCGTGTGCGACATTGCGCGAATGGCTTCCGCTGTTCATGATGCCCATGCCGTCTTTACTGTCGACATAGGGTTTGTGGTCATGGGCGTATGCGATGAGGTCGACTCCTTTGAGCGAATTGTACAGATCCATAGCCTGGTTTTCGAGAACCGTACCGTCTCCGTTTCCTGCACCGGAATGTACCGCGACAATAGTCACGTCGGGTTTGATTTTGCTCTTCAGCCTGTCGACATCCTGCTGCACAAGCGGAAGCAGTGATTCGAAGCTCATTCCTTTCCACAGATGTTCGTCAAGCCAGGCTTTCATGTTCGGATTGGTGTATCCGAGCAGCAGGACCTTCAGGCCGGCCTTATCGAATACTTTGTAGGCCGGAAAATACGTTTTTCCGTCGTCATTGCGGATAGCGTTTCCTGCCAGAAACGGAATTCCGTAAGATTCCAGATCGGCGGCTACTCTGTCGTAGACAGGATGGCCGGTTTCTATGTCGTGGTTGCCTACTATCACCGCATCATATTTCATGTAGCTGACAAGACGGGGAAACAGGTGCGGAGTGACCGTGTCGACGTAGTTGTAGTAATATGGGGCATTGTCTCCCTGAAGGCAGTCCCCGACATCGATCAGCAGTACGTTTTCAGCACCGTCCGCGTTTCTTACGCTGTCAATGTAGTGGTTGGCTGCAAAAAGTGATTTTTTGACTCCGGTTCCGACATAGGTGGAATCGAACCATGTTCCGTGAACATCGTTTGTGCTCAGGACATGAAGAACGTGTTCGCCGTCAGCCGCACCATGCTGGCAGGAAACTGCCGTCGCAAATGCGGCGAAAATCGGTAGAAGATGTCGTATGTTCATACTTTGTAAAGTTTATTTAAGCTGCTGCAAAAATAGCTATTTTTGCGTTAAAGAGAGTCCGGACCGTGTATGCTCTCTGTTTAAACGGAAGATGATATGGCTACTTTGAAATTGCTTACGGAAGTGGACGCCGGGACAAGCGGCATAGGCTTGTCGTTCTCTGATAAGGTTCTGGTATTGGGCAGCTGCTTTGCCGACAACATAGGGAAGAAAATGTCGGAAAGCGGATTCGACGTATGTGTCAATCCGTTCGGAACTCTGTACAATCCCGTTTCAATCTGCAATTCATTGAGCCGGCTCTCGTCAGGCGTCCCTTTCTGCGAGGATGACTGCGTGGCCATGGGAGCTGGGAGCGGACTTGTCTGCTCCTTTTCCCATCATACTTCTTTTGCCCGCAGGACTTCGGAAGAGTTCCTTGAAGCAGCTAATTCATCGCTTGAGAAGGCTGTAGAGTTCTACAACAAAACCAATAAGTTGATAATTACTTTGGGTACTGCATGGTGCTATCGTTACAAGGCAACCGGAGAGACTGTCTCCAACTGCCTCAAGAGGCCCGAAAAGGAATTTGACAGATACAGGCTTTCTGTTTCCGAAGCGGTTGCGCTGCTCTCCTCTGCGCTTGACAGGCTGGGCGGAAGGAACGTTTTCTTTACGCTAAGTCCGATAAGGCATCTCAGGGACGGTGCCCATGGAAATGGTTTGAGCAAAAGCACGCTGCTTATGGCCGAAGATATGGTTTGTGCCTCCCATGCGGATACGGCGGAATATTTTCCTGCATATGAGATAATGATGGATGAATTGCGTGATTACAGGTTTTATGCAGACGATATGGTTCATCCTTCGCCACTTGCAGTGGATTATCTATGGCAACGCTTCATCGATTTTGCCTTACTTCCCGGGGAAAGACAAAAGCTTCTCGATAATGAGAAGCTTTTCAGGCGATCGCGGCACGTACCCATGCATGAATAGAATTACCTGGAAGAACTGAAGGCCTCAAGACCGGCGTTCAGGAATCCTATGAAACCGTCCACGTCAAGGTCATACCCTCGGGCCGGGAGAAGTTGTTTTCCATCGGATCCGAGCAGAATATAGTTCGGTTGTGCGTTGACCCCGAAACGGCTGCGGGCGATATGGGAATTTTTTCTGCCCAAGTCTTTGTATGTCTTTCTATTTTCATCGGTTATCCAATCCTTTTCTTCAAGTCGGGATTTGTCATCAACATAGAGAGCCGTGATGATGAAGCTGTTCTTAAGCATGTCAAGAACTTCCGGATTGCTCCAGACCCTCTGTTCCATTTCCCTGCAATTTACGCAACCGTGTCCCGTAACATCTACGAATAACGGTTTGCCTTCTTTTGCCGATGCTTCAAGTCCTTCTTCGAGAGTGAAATATCCGGACAGTCCCAACGGCAGGCTCAGATTGTAAGGATTGTTTCCGTATTTGCCTTCCTTGCCCGTTTCGGCATTGTTACCGGAGAATCCGTCTCCATGGCTGTAAATGACGAAGTCCTGAGTTTCCATCGGCGGCAGGTAGCCGGACAATGCCTTCAGCGGAGCCCCCCACATTCCGGGAATGAGATAGACTACGAAAGAGAATACGGTGATTGCCAGGCCGAGGCGCAGTACGGTGAGAGGTTTTTCTCCCGGATCATCATACTTGAACTTGATTTTGCCGAGAAGATAGAAACCGAGCAGAGAGAATGTTACAATCCAGATTGCCAGATACACTTCTCTGTCAAGTATCCCCCAGTGGTATGTCTGATCTGCCGTACTGAGGAATTTGAACCCCAGGGCAATTTCAATGAAGCCGAGTACTATTTTGACAGAATTCAGCCAGCTGCCGCTCTTCATTTTCTTCAGGAACGAAGGAAACATCGCCAATATGGTGAACGGAAGAGCAAAGGCTGCGGAAAAAGCCAGCATTGTTGCCATGGGTGTCCAGAACTCGCCTTGAGTGGATTTGATCAGTACCGAACCTACTATGGGGCCGGTGCATGAAAAAGAGACCAGCACCAAAGTCAGAGCCATGAAGAATATTCCTCCTATTCCTTTCCCCGCGGACTTGCTGTCGCTTTTGTTGACAATAGAGGAGGGAAGCGTGATTTCGAATGCCCCGAAGAAAGAGGCGGCGAAAGCCATGAATATGAGGAAGAATATGATGTTTGGAATCCAATGGGTAGAAAGCCAGTTGAAGATGTCTGCAGTTACTGCATCACCTCCTATAATCCTGGTCAGCAGTATGATGATGGAGATGGGAACCGTGTACAGCAGTATGATGAAAAGCCCGTACAGTCCGGCTTTTACTCTTCCGGCCGCAGGGCTCGTCGAACCTTTAAGAAAAAATGACACTGTCATCGGAACCATAGGGAACACACAAGGAGTAAGCAACATCGCGAACCCCCATAGTATGGCTTCTATCAGAAGAGACCATAGCGATTGTCCGTTATGACTTGACTGCCCTGCATCCGGAGACTGATAAGAGACGCTGTTCTGCGTTTTCTCAAGCGAGGTTTCTCCTTTTCCGTCAAGAACAGATTCGTGGAGAGCCGTATCTGCAGAAGTCTGCTTAAATGATTCTGATTCAGGGGAAGGAATATTAATGTTTTGGGCTGTAACATTTTTGTTGGAAGGCTTTTCCAAAGTTATCGCAAAGTCTTTGTCAGCCATTGAGCACATACCGTTCCTGCAAACCATGCAGGCGATGTAGCCTTTTATTGTAGCTCTGTCTGACAGCAGCCGCACTCTTTGCCGGAATCTGGCCTTTCCTTCGAAAATGAGGTTTTCACCGTTATCTTCCGGTTCGTCCATATCTGACAGTCCCCCCATGGCCTCATAACCTTCCATATCCTCAAATTCAAAGGTCGTAGGAGATGCTTTGTCCGCAGCGCTGTAGATATGCCAGCCATCCTGAACCGAGCAGCTGAAAACCAACTCGAACTCATCATTTTCCATGGGCGAGGAGGATACGTTCCATTTTACCAGCTGGTCGGAAACTTGAGCGGAAGCGGCCATGCTTGAAAAAAGCATGGCCATAACAGATAGCAATTGAGCTATTTTTTTCATAGTGAATTGTTTTATGATATGGGCTGCGTTTAGCCCGGCAGATTAATGCCCTTATTTTGCGTATGCAACAGAGCGGGTCTCCCTGATGACCGTGATTTTCACTTGTCCGGGATATGTCATCTCGTTCTGAATCTTCTGTGCTATTTCGGTTGACATGGACGCTGCCTGCTCATCTGAAACATCTTCCGCAGCAACTATGACCCTAAGCTCTCTTCCGGCCTGGATGGCATAGCTCTTTGTAACTCCCGGATATGATGCCGCAAGGTCTTCCATGCCTTTCAGACGTTTGATATAACTTTCGATAACTTCGCGGCGTGCACCGGGTCTTGCACCGGAAATGGCATCTCCCACCATGACGATGGGTGCAATGTCGGAGGTCATTTCTGTCTCCTCATGGTGAGCGCCGATCGCATTGCAGATCTCCGGACGTTCCTTGTACTGTTCGGCAATCTTCATACCGAGAAGTGCATGGGGCAGCTCAGGTTCATTCTCACAGACTTTCCCTATGTCGTGGAGCAGACCGGCTCTTTTGGCAAGTTTCGCATTAAGACCGAGTTCGGAAGCCATGATTGCGCAGATGTTTGCGACCTCCTTTGAATGCTGCAGCAGATTTTGTCCGTAGGAAGAACGGTATTTCATTCTTCCGATCAGTTTCACGAGTTCGATGTTCATCCCGTGTATTCCGAGATCGACGCAGGTACGTTTTCCCGTTTCAAGTATCTCGTCTTCGAGCTGTTTTTGAACCTTGGCCACAACTTCTTCTATACGTGCGGGATGAATCCTTCCGTCGATTACCAGCTGGTGAAGTGCCAGGCGGGCGACTTCTCTCCTCACGGGGTCGAATGCGGACAGGAAAATGGCGTCCGGCGTGTCATCCACGACAATTTCAACTCCCGTGGCAGCCTCAAGGGCGCGTATGTTGCGGCCCTCGCGTCCGATTATCCTTCCTTTAATCTCGTCGTTTTCGATGGGGAAGGTGGTGACCGCGTTTTCGATGGCCGTCTCGGTCGCAGTTC
>CAYWPV010000039.1:0-16304 GCA_964460265.1 uncultured Muribaculaceae bacterium
ATTCACATGGATGAACTCCTGGTCCGGATGCTTTCTGCCGCCCTGAGGAGGTACGTTGACGACATTTCCCTCGAGGAGCTTGAGCATGGCCTGCTGGACTCCCTCACCTGACACGTCACGTGTGATTGAAGGGTTGTCGCTCTTGCGGGCTATCTTGTCGATTTCATCTATGAACACTATTCCCCTCTCCGCCTTGGCGACATTGTAGTCCGCTTCCTGGAGAAGCCTGGACAGTATGCTCTCGACATCTTCACCGACATAGCCGGCTTCGGTAAGCACCGTAGCGTCGACTATAGTGAACGGAACGTCCAGCAGTCTTGCTATGGTCTTGGCCAGAAGAGTTTTGCCCGTACCGGTGGGTCCCACGAGAAGTATGTTGGATTTTTCAAGTTCCACTCCGTCCGAAGCTCCTTCGGCCACATTGTGGTTGATCCGCTTGTAGTGATTGTACACGGCTATGGAAAGAACTTTCTTCGCTCTGTCCTGCCCTATAACATATTGATCCAGAAACTCCTTTATGTCCTTGGGTTTATACTTGATGTCAAGCTTCTCGCCACGTTCCTTCTCCGCCGCTCCCTTCTCGAGTCCCCGCAGATAATCGTCGGCAAGCCTGACGCAGTCCGAACAGATGCATCCGTTCATGCCCTGAAGCAGCATGGGCACTTCTCCTTCGGGGCGGCCGCAGAACATGCAGTATCTTCCGTCTGTCTTATTCTTGGAAGGCATTATTTCTTCTTTGTTAGGATTTCATCGACCATTCCGTAATCCAACGCTTCCTGAGCCGTCATCCAATAATCTCTGTCGGCATCGGCAAACACTTTTTCATACTTCTGTCCGGAATGCTCCGCAATAATCTTGAACAGCTCCACCCTGAGTTTCTCAATCTCCTTGGCAGCAATGAGAATGTCCGAGGCCTGCCCCTGGGCACCCCCGAGCGGCTGGTGGATAAGAACCCTTGCATGGGGAAGAATGGATCTCTTGCCATGTGCACCCGCACAAAGAAGCACCGAACCCATGGATGCGGCCATGCCCGTGCAGATGGTAGCGACATCCGGCTCGACAAGCTGCATAGTGTCGTAAATGCCAAGACCGGAAGATACCTGACCGCCCGGTGTGTTGATATATAGGGAGATGTCGGCATTGCTGTCGGTTGAGGACAGGAAGAGAAGCTGCGCCTGTATGATGTTGGCCACATCATCGTCGATCGGTACGCCCAAAAATATGATTCTGTCCATCATCAGACGGCTGAATACATCCATGGACGCCACATTGAGCTTCCTTTCTTCTATTATAGTGGGATTGATATAGGCATCCTGCGCTTTTTGATAGCGATAAAGGGTCATGGAACTGATGCCACGACCCTGATTCGCGAATTTCAAGAATTCGTTATTGTCCATAATTTATTTTAATTCACGAAACTGTTCTACGGTAATTTCTTCAGGTTCCAGCGTAATGTTCTTCTTCACTTCTTCTATGACTTTGTTGTCCATGACGCTGTCGTAGAGACTTCTGCTGCGGTTTTCATCGGACAGGACGGACTTGACGCCTTCCTGGATCATGGAAGCGGGAATGTCAGCCACACCGTACGCAGCGTACTGGTATCTGACGAACGCCTCGGCGGCCTCTTCCAAATCCTTCTTCTCGACTTTCACCCCATACTTGCCGGCAAGATAGTCTCTTACAAGCTGCTGGCGGTAGTCGGCAAGAAAGGATACGAAGTCTTTCTCGATGTCTTCCTCAGTGAATTTGCCTTCGTTTATACGTATGAGCCATTTTTTGAGGAATGCCTCGGGAAGCTGGATATCGGCTTTCTGAAGGAAATACTTGCGGATATCCTGAGAAAGCTTGTAGTCTGACTCCTGCTTGTAGTTTTGCTTGAGCCTTTCTTCGACAGCCTTGTCGAACTCTTCAGAATTGTGGACTTTGTCCTTTCCGAAAAGCTTGTCATAAGTGTCCTGATTTTCTTCGGCAGGAACGAAAGTCTTGACATTCACGACGGAAACATGAAATACGGGATCGACGGACGCGAGCTCGTCTTTCTTGACCCTGAGCATGGATGCGCGGTCTGACTCATTGGTAAACGCATCGTTCACGTTCACATCGAAAGCGTCACCGGCCTTTGCTCCGAGGAATTTGGCATGGGCATCGCCCTCAACGCTGCGTACGGCCACATATGCACCTTCAACCGTCTTGCCGTCATTCTTGAAATCCGCTATCACGAAGTCGTCTTCACCTGCTTCCGCAGCCTCCTGAAGATCACCAAGCTGACGGAGCATGTTGTCCTTCATCTCTTTTTTTGCCACATCGCTCACTGTTATGACGTACTCCTTCACTTTGTCATCTTTGGAAGGGACAAAAGTAAGTTCTGGAGTCTGGGCAATGTCGAACTTGAATGTGAAGTCGGTACTGCCTTTCCAATCTATTTCCGGCTGGTCATCGCTGGAGAGCGGTTCCCCGACCATTCTGAAATTGTGGTCTTTGACAAACTTGTTTATAGCTTCCGAGACAGCCTCGTTTACGGACTCGACAAGAGCCTGTTCACCATACACTTTCTGTATGAGGGACATTGGGACCATTCCCTTTCTGAATCCTTTGAACTCGGCATTCCTTCTGTAACGGGACAGCCGCTTCTTTTCTGATTCCGCATAATCATCATGCGAAATCACAAGAGTAAGCTGACTGTTAAGATCGTCAATTTTGTTTTCTGTAATATTCATTGCATTAAAATTTTATTATCATTTTTCCACAGCAGATGCTTAAAGACTGCAAAAATAGAAAAAAAATGTCTAAGTCCCTATACGTTCCTCTTGGGATACGCTATCCTGTCGTGATACATCTGCGTAAGGTAGCTTTTGAGCTTGCTTTTTACAGTCTCGAGATCCTTCAGAGTAAGAGTGGAATCCGAAAGCTGGCCGGAAGACAGTTTTGCATCGACTATGTCGTCGACTATCCTGTCGAAAGCATCGGGGCTGTTGTCTTTCAAAGAACGGGAGGCAGCCTCCAGGGTGTCGCACAGCATGACTATGCTCTGTTCTTTGGTCCAAGGCTTTTTCCCTTTGTAGAAGAATTCGTCGGTATCCGACGGATCTCCGCCTTCATTCAGGTATTTATTGTAAAAATAACCGGTGCAGGAAGTCCCGTGATGAGTTATTATGAAGTCCACGATGAACTGCGGAAGACCGTTTTTCTGGGCCAGCTCCACCCCGTCCGTCACATGCCGTATTATCTCGGCCGCGCTTTCCTTTGGTGAAAGACCCTTGTGATAGTCCGTTCCCATGGTTTCATTTTCTATGAAGCATTGGGGATTCTTCATCTTTCCGATATCGTGGTAAAGGGCGCCGGTCTTGGCAAGCAGCGAGTTGGCACCGATTTCGTTTGCGACGGCTTCCGACATGTTCATGACCTGAAGGCTGTGCTGGAATGTTCCGGGAGCCTTCTGCGCAAGTTCAACCAGAAGCCTGTTGTTTGTATCGCACAGTTCCTTGAGCCTGTTGTTGGACACTAGGCCGAAAATCCTTTCAAACAGATATATCAGAGGATATCCGGCGACGGCAAGAAGTGAACCGAAAAACAGATAGGCGATGTTCCTGAAATCCGAAAAAATCTGAGAATCATCAAGCATTCTGAATCCAAGATAGCTTGTCAGAATGACGGCGAAGGATATCAGAGACATCACGAACTGAAGCCATCCGCGGCTGAAATAGCGGTAGAAATAGATGGTCGCTATACCGGCCGAAAGGAACATCATGAAAAGTTCTATTCCATTATGTGAAAACACAAGCAGGGGAAGCAAGGATACGAAATACACCGTGGAAACGACGCCCCTGTTGAAGAATGCCAGCAGGTACAGCGCCGTAAGTGTGAACGGCACGAGATATATGATGCCCGGATTGTTGTTTTCCACAACCAATGCTGAACATGCGGCAATCGCAAATACGAACAGGATATATATGTACTTGCGGAAATCCTCGAAAATGGAAGGAATCGTATAGAACAAGGAAAGAAACAGAATCAGAACTATCACGAGTCCGGTTACGGCATTCCCGGCCCACAATTTAATGCGCGGACCGCTGTATCCGAGACTGTTTTCGTACTCTGCCTTATAAGAATCAAGCAGCTGGGCTATTTCCGCCGTGACTATCTCTCCCTTGGAAACTATAAGCTGGCCTGAATTGACAAAACCCATGGTAGGAGAAATATAGTCGACATTCTCGGCATGAATCAAGTCCGTGGTCTCTTTGTCATACAGCAGATCCGGCACTATCAGATCATATACTCCGTAAAGGGTAAGCACGGAATCGACATTCGTTCCGGGATAACTCCGCATGACTTCGGACAGAATCCTGGACTTGGCCGACGAGACCGTGTAGACATCGGAATACGGCATCTTGGAGGCACGCTTGTTTCTCTGCACGAATATCACTCCGCCTCCCGCCTCTTTGGCCTCGCTGTCGGAAACCACTCCCTTTGTGTAAATAGAGGTCAGAGTCGAAACGATAAGCTGCTTCATATAGGAGGACCCGTCCATGTCAAGGCTTTCGACCGCCACGATATTGGACTGCGCGGTTTCATCAGAATATTTGTAGTATGGTATGACGCTTGCCCCTGCCGTCTCCTTTTCTTCATTCAGCTGTTCCTGGGTCTTGAGAATGGGAAAATCGAACTGGGCCACAAGCGTCTCATAAGTCCATGGGGACCCTTTCTTATAGTCATAGCTGAATTTGCCGCTGCGGGGCGCCATCAGCAGGAGAAGAACCCACAAAAGCAGGAGCGGGATGTATGTCTTGATTGATTTCGGTAAGCCGGACTTGTGCATATAATATTATTTGAAAGGACTGTCGGCCTCCCTTGCGATGAACTTGTACGTCATCCTGTCGGTAAAAGCGGGAAACAGGTTCCGGGCAAACACCGTCAGTTTTCCGAGAGCCGTCAGAATCATGGAATCTTTCCTCTTGTAAAGCGCTTCAGCGAGATGTTCCGCACAAGTTTCAGCGCTCATCAGCTTGGCTTCATCGAGCGGAGTTTCGCCTTGCGCCGAGCCGTCGGCCGTAAGGGCGGCATTGCGGACATTTGAGCTCGTATATCCGGGGGCGAACACCAGAACGTTCAGTCCGTCTTTGAGATGCTCTATCCGGATCGTATCCAGAAAACCTCTGACCGCAAACTTGGAGGAGGAGTATCCGCTCCTGGCAGGCAGCGCCGAATAACCGGCGATGGAAATGACCCCGACAAGCGAGCCTTTGGATTTCAACAGCCACGGAAGAGCGTATTTGGAGCAGTAGACCGTTCCCCAGAAATTCACGTCCATCAGGCGCCTGATGACAGAAAGATCGAGATCTTTGAACATGGCCCTCATGGATATGCCCGCATTGTTGACAAGGATATCTATACGGCCGAATTCAGAAACGCAGCGCTCCACAAGTTTTCTGCAGTCTTCCTCTTCCGTCACATCCGTCTTCACGCACAGAACCTTGGAAGCATCGTCTGAAACCGAATCCTTCTCGGCCATAAGCCTGTCGATGTTTCTGGCGGCCATAACCACCTTCGCCCCGAAGCTTCCGAATAATCTGGCGGAAGCCAACCCGATTCCCGAGCTGGCTCCCGTGACTATTATCACTTTGTCCTTGAAATATTCCGGACGCATGGTTACATTATGGTTTTCGCCGCTATCTCGTCTCCGTCATAAGCGCCGGAATCAAGTTTCTTTTTAATTTCCTTGAAAGCGTTCAGAGTGTAGTTCACATCGTCCATCGTATGGGCGGCAGTGGAAACTATGCGGAATATGACCATGCCTTTAGGTATGACCGGATAAATAACCATGGAACAAAATATCCTGTAGTTTTCACGCAAATCCATGGCAATCTTCGTTGCCTGAGCGACTCCGCCTCCGTCAATATGGATGGGCGTCACGCAGGCTTCGGCCTCTCCGATGTCGAAACCGAGCTCCTTTATGCCGTTCTGGACCGCATGGGTGATTGCCCAGCATTTCTTCCTGAGTTCGTCCCCTTCCGGTGACATGATGATTTCAAGCCGCTTGATATTGCCCTCGACAAAAGCCATGGGAAGGGATTTGGCATACATCTGAGACCTCATGTTGAGCCTGAGGTAATTGATTATCTTCCTGGGCCCGGCTATGAAACCGCCGATGGAGGCCATGGACTTTGCAAACGCACCTATGTAAAGGTCGATGCCTTCCATGCAATGGAGCTGTTCCGATGTTCCCCTTCCGTGCTCACCAAGCAATCCGAAGCCATGGGCATCATCGACAAAAATGCGGAAATCGTACTTCTTCTTGAGCTCCACAATCTTGTCAAGCTTGCCGAGGGCACCGGTCATGCCGAACACGCCTTCGGTAATCAGAAGAACTCCGCCGCCGTTCTCATCCGCTTCCTTGCAGGCCTTTGCCAAAATCTTCTCGCAATCTTCAATATTGTTGTGACGGAATTTGTACTTGCTTCCTATATGAAGCCTGATTCCGTCCAACAGGCAGGCATGGGCCTCCGCGTCATATACGATGACATCGTGACGCGAAGTAAGGGTGTCTATGGCCGACACTATGCCCTGATAGCCGAAGTTGAAAAGGAAGGCGTCTTCCTTTTTCTCGAATTCGGCGAACATCTTTTCCAGCTTTTCATGCAAAGCGGTATGTCCTGAAAGCATACGGCTGCCCATAGGATAGGCAAGTCCCCATCTGGCGGCAGCTTCCGCATCAGTCTTCCTGACCTCAGGATGATTTGCGAGTCCGAGATAGTTGTTGAGGCTCCAGTTAAGGACTTCCTTGCCGTTGAACCTCATGTGAGGGCCAAGCTCACCTTCCAGCTTCGGGTACATGTAATATCCGAATCCCTGGTCATAATACTGGCCGATAGGGCCGCCTGTATCGCGAACGATTCTGTCAAATATATCCAACATCGGTTTCAGTTTTTATTTATGCATCAATATTAGCGTAATGCGCATTCTCTTCAATAAACTTGCGGCGCGGCGGCACGTCGTCTCCCATTAGCATGGAGAACGTCCTCTCGGCCTCCGCGGCATTTTCTATAGTAATCTGGCGGAGCAGCCTGGTCTCGGGATTCATGGTGGTCGACCATAGCTGGGCATCGCTCATTTCTCCAAGACCCTTGTACCTCTGGACGGTCACGCCCTTGTCGCTGCCTTTTCCAAGTTTTGCGGAAGCCTGAGCCCGCTGATCGTCAGTCCAGCAATAGATTTCTTCCTTGCCCTTTTTCACAAGATACAGAGGCGGGGTCGCAAGGTAGACATAGCCGTTCTTGATGAGATCGAACATGTAGCGGAAGAAGAAGGTGAGGATAAGCGTGGCGATATGGCTTCCGTCCACATCGGCATCGGTCATGATTATGACTTTGTGATAGCGCAACCTGCTCAGATCCATTTCCTTTTCACCGGACTCGCCTTCCTTGGCTACAGTGACTCCGAGCGCCGTATAGATGTTTCTGATTTCTTCGCTTTCGAATGCTCTGTCGGCGGCCGCCTTCTCCACATTCAGGATTTTTCCGCGCAAAGGAAGTATGGCCTGTATGCGGCGGTCTCTTCCCTGCTTAGCCGTTCCGCCTGCGGAGTCACCCTCCACAAGGAAAAGCTCGCATTTGGCAGGATCGCGCTCGGAACAGTCCGCAAGTTTTCCGGGCATGCCCGCTCCGGACATGACGGACTTTCTTTGGACCATCTCCCTTGCTTTGCGGGCTGCATTGCGTGCCGTAGCGGCAAGTACCACTTTTTCAATGATTATCTTGGCAAGCTTGGGATTCTCCTCCAGATACTGGTCCATGGCAGCCGAAGTGGCCTGCGATACGGCAGAAGTCACTTCACTGTTCCCGAGCTTGGTTTTCGTCTGGCCTTCGAACTGAGGTTCGGCCACTTTGACGGAGATTACAGCGGTAAGACCTTCTCTGAAGTCCTCGGGAGCAAGCTCCACTTTGGCCTTGGCCAGAAGATTGTTCTTGTCGGCATAGTTCCTCAAAGATCTGGAAAGACCCATTTTGAATCCCTGAAGATGGGTTCCGCCTTCTATCGTGTTGATGTTGTTTACGTAGGAATAGATCTTTTCGCTGTATCCGTTGTTGTACTGGAGCGCAATGTCTATGGGTATGATCTTGTCGCTCGTGACACAGACCGGTTCAGGAATAAGGTGTTCGGCTCCGGCGTCCAGATAGGTTATGAACTCCTTGAGTCCCTGTTCGGAGAAGAACATGTCTTTTCTGTAGATCTTGTTGCCGGTAGCTTTGGAATCGCCGTTCGCATCGGTGACGTATTCATCCACAAGTTCCCTCCTGTCTTCGAGAGTTATTTTTATGCCTTTGTTAAGGTAGGAAAGTTCTCTCAGACGGGCGGCAAGAGTATCATATTTGTAGACTATCGAAGCGGTAAAGATCGTCGGATCCGGATGGAACGTGATTATGGTCCCCGTATCGTGGCAGTCGCCCACGACCTGCACCGGAGTCAGCGGCTTGCCTTTGGAGTATTTCTGCACGTAGATTTTACCTTCGCGGTGAATCTCGGCGACAAGACTGTCGGACAACGCGTTCACGCAAGATACGCCCACACCGTGAAGTCCTCCGGAAACCTTGTAGCTGTTTTTGTTGAACTTTCCTCCGGCATGCAGGACCGTCAGCACGACTTCAAGAGCGGAACGGTGCTCTTTCGGATGCATCCCGGTAGGAATGCCTCGCCCGTTGTCCCGCACGGAAATCGAATTGTCTTCCAGTATGGCGACTTCTATCTCATTGCAGAATCCGGCCATCGCCTCATCTATGCTGTTGTCCACAACCTCATAGACAAGGTGGTGCAGACCTCTCTCCCCTACATCTCCGATATACATCGAAGGCCTTTTCCTTACAGCCTCAAGACCTTCCAAAACCTGTATGCTGCTGGCGGAATACTGTTCCTCCGCCTTCCACATTTCCTTTTCGTCCATTTCGAAATTCAGCTTTTTAGCATGTCATGTAAACATGCAAAAATACTAAAACTTAAAGATTAATGCAAACCCCTGCAGTCAGCTTGACACCCTTCTCCACGTATAGAGGACTCCTCTGCACATTCGTCCCGAGAAGGTTGCGGGCACTTATCCACAGCGAAAAGTTTTTCTTGAACGCATATTCTCCTTCCACGCCGAGATCCAGATAGCCGGGAACTTTGACCTCATGTTTGGCGTCTGTACCATGGACCTCCGCCCATCCCTTTCTCTGAGCGGAAGCGGCGGCATAAACACCGGCGTAGATCCTGCGGTTCCAATTGTATTTCACTCTGATGTCTCCGGAAACGGGAGCCGGTGCAATGCCGGCCTTGCCGTCGTCATAGAGCTTGGAATTGACGGCTCCTACGCATCCGTCTATAAGCACTGACCTGGTCTCCATGATGTATTTTAGTCTGGCATAAATCAGTTCGGTGTCCTCGTAGGCAATGCCGGGCCGGCTGACCGGATAGGCTATCATGACATTGTCCAGAGCCATCCCTTCCAAGGATGCGTATCCTGCAGATATGTCATATCTGAACACGGATGCGAAATTGCCTCTGAAACCCGCCGATACGTTTATCTGCTCGATCGTGTTGTCCGAGAAAAGCGGAGAACCGGCATAGACGGAATTGAAAAAATGGCGGCCGGATTTCATGTCCGCATAACCGTTGCTGTCAATGCCGCCGACAGCGGAAGCATAGAAATCCAGTCTGTCCTCTATCAGCCGGGCGTCAAACTTCACATCCGGATAGAAGACATGGCCTGAACGGATTCCCTTGAATCTGTCTCCGCTTTTCAAAGCGAAATCGAATTTGACTCCTGCCTGGAAATTGACCGTACCTCCGCTTCTGACATACCTGGGCGTGACATAAAAGTGGCCTTTCTGTCCGCTGAACAGATCTGAATACGTGGTAAGATCGGTACCGGCTTCGACAGAAACGCGCCTGCGTAAGTCAAGTACCGGTCCGAGCTCGGCTTTGAATGAGAAATCATTTGTTTTCAGGGAATTCTTCATTGAAGGACCGGCGTTTCCGGGCAAGTCCGCATGAACCGTGCTTCCGTCGGAAGCGGCGCGGTATGAGAGTTCCGCATTGTAAAAGAAATATGATTCCTTTTCCATTGCAGGACTTGAATGTATGCCGGCAAAAATATCGGCCGCATTATAGTTCGACGTGAGGGAAAAATCCTTTGTGTGGATACCGTAATAGGCGGCTCCGAAATCTACTGATGTCCGTTTCCAATCATAACGTCCGCCCACTCCGGCTTTTGTCAGCATGTCCCTTCCGGAATAGCCGGCATCTCCGTCCTTCTTGAGCACATACCCTTCGCCATCCTGTTTCGCGGATATGGCGGCATAATCTCCGATATATGAACGGTTATATGCGAATACGTTGAGTTTCAACGAATTGTTCTGAAGCACAGGAGAGTAGACAAAATCGAGTTCAGGATTCAACGTGTAACCCGCTCCTGCACGGAAATAGAGTTTGTGCCCTTTGTATGCATTTTTGTCGGGCCTCATGTCAAGCAGATAAGGAGAGAAATCATATCCGCCTTTGTAAGGATTGCTGAGTACCGAATAGCTGAAGTCCAGATCGAACTTGCGCAAAGAGTCGGGAACCGCCATTTTCTGCATCGGCTTATGCGCTTCTATGGCCTTTCCGCTGTAAGAGTTGGTAACCTCTACAGTCGGATTCAGATCCTGCCCGAAGGCCTGGACGACAGAAAGAGAGAACACGGCGGCAGCCGCCGCTGACATATATTTTTTCATATCCGTTTTTCTTGATTTCACTACTTCTCCATTTCCTCAAGCTTCTTCAGCCTCATGTTGACATTGTCGAGGACGTCATCGGACGCTCCGGAACTCTTGTATCCGTCCCTGACGCTTTCAAAGGTGGCTTTGGCCTGTCTGTAATCATCCCTCTCCACGAATGAGTCACCGAGAGTGATGAAAGCCTTGGCGAGCCAGTAGCTCTGCCCGGTACCGGAATCGGAAAAAGCGTAGACCATTTTCTCCACTTCCGCGAACCTGCCTTCATCATAAGTGTTCTGGATGAGAACATAGGACGCCTCGGCTCCTCGGGCGGATTTCGGATCAGCTGCAAGACTCTTGAACAAATTCATGGCTGCGGTTCTGTCGCTGGTGGCAAGCAGGGATTTTGCCTTGATGTAGACAGCCTCCTGCTTATCTGCAGGCGAAATTCCTCCCTCCGAGGAGAATGCGTCGGCATACCGTATGGCATCGCCGTAAAGCTTGGCATTGTACGCCGATTCCATCATGCCGCGGGCCGCTTCACGCTTATTGCCTTCCGTACGTGCGATCGAAGAAAGCCTGCGGTAGTACTCAAGAGCCTGAGGGAACTGTTCGGTTTCATAGGAAAGCACGGCCGCGTTAAGCGCCGAAGTCTCCTTGAAAGTGTCTTCATGTCCGTTCAGCACCTTGGAGTAATAATCCACCGCCTGTTCCTTGCTGCCCAGTCCTCTGTAGGATTCGGCCATATAGAAATTCACCCTGTCTCCGTATTTCCCGTCAGGATAGCGTTCCGTATAGTTCCGGAGCAGAGCCAGGGATTTTTCCCAACTGCCGGAAAGCGCAGACTGCTCCGCAGCTCCGAAAACCAGTTCCTCCATGTCCATATCCTTTTTAAGCACAGGAGAGTCAATGCCTTCCACATAGGCAAGGTAGGCTTCCGGTTCGCCTTTCGCCTGATATATGAGGTTGATGGCGGATAACGCGTCACCGGAGTACTCCGTTCCGGGCATTTCTGCTACCACCCTTTTGTAATAAGCAAGTGCGCTGTCATATTTGCGCGCATTCCTGTCTATGGTTCCGAGATCGAGCAGAGATTTGGCTATGAAATCCTTGCTGGAACTGCCTGACACAATCTTGTTGAACTCTTCAGCCGCCTTGCCGTCCTGCCCTGAATTGAGGTATGCTCTTCCCAGTTCGTAGCTTGCGTCATCGAAATATTCCGCTCCGGGATTTGCTCCGGATATCCTCTCAAGCGATGAAATCTTCTTTTTCACATCATCGGCAAGGCCATACGCGATTCCGGCCTGATAGTAAGGATAAACGACATTCGGATTTCCAATCTCATCGGAAGCGTACAGATAGGCTTCGGCGGCAGCCTTGTAATCCTTTTCGGCAAAGAGGCAATCGGCCTTGCGGACCAGAGCGTCGTTCCTGAGCGATGCTCCGCGCTGATTTGAATAATCCTCGAACCAGCGGATGGCCTGGGAATACTTGTTTTCTTTGTAATAACAATATGCGATATTGTACGGGAGCAGACTTCCCTCTTCTCTTCCGTATAGGGCGGATGCATTGTAAAGTTCGCTGAACATCTCCCTGGCAGGGCCGTACTGTCCGTTTCTGTAATATGACTCGGCAAGCCAATAACGGGAAAGCCGGTTGAGCGTGGAGCTTCTGTCCGAATAGTAGGCGGCCGCCTTGAGACAAGGAACCGCATTGCGCCATGAAGAACCGGAAATCAATTGCTCCGCACGCAGATAATTTGCTTTCATGTAATTGCTGCGCATGTCACGGTCCAGTTCGTCAATCTTGTTGTAAGCCTCGACAGCAGCGGCATAGTCGTGGTCATACAATGCCGAAAGCGCCATGTAACTGTATATGGCATCGCCTTTTACCTTGTCCGAATACTTTTTTATGTACGAATTGAATGCCGTATTGTCCTTGTTCAGGTCAAAAGCAAGCTTGGCGTAGTTGTAGAAAGCATCTTCGGTAATCCCGGAATCGTATGAGACCTCCGAAGCCGCCTTGAAGGAGTCAAGCGCGGCCACCTTGTTTTTGGTCTGTATGTAGCTGTAACCCAGGTTGTAATTGGCTATCTGGCCTATCGAGTCCGTCCTTTCGGACATTTTTCCGTAATTGTCTATCGCTGACGGATAATCCCCCGTAGTGAACATGAGAGTACCGGCGTAGAAATAATCGCTGCGGTTCTTCGCACGTGCGTCTCCAATCTCGTCATAATACTTCCTTGCATTGGCGGTATCACCGCGCACAAGATATGATTCCGAAATGATTCTGGCAAGGCGCGGCCTTCTCTCCTCCGGAATCACGTTGAACAGATTGTCCCCGTTTTCAATCACATAGGAATAGTCCTTCATCATGAAATGACACTCCATTATGTAATAACTCGACACGTCCTGAAACCGGGGATCCTTCACCGATTCTTCAAACCATGAGAGGGCCTCCCTGAATTGCTTGTCTTCGTAGTTTATATATCCGGCCCCGTAGCGTGAGGGAGATGTGTAATCATTGTAGGGCATCCCGGCTACACGCTCGAAAATCGGCAGCGCCGACTTTTCATCACCCTGCTCAAAGTAACAGTAGGCCTTTTTATACAGGAATTCCGCCTTGTCGCTTTTGTCGATGTCTTTCTCGCCGATACGTTCCAGCCAGCGCAATGCCTCGCCGTAATCGCCGTCATCGAAAAGATTCAGTGAATGTTGCCAGAAAAGCATAGGTTCAAATCCGGAATACGGATACTCCGCAAGAAATCCGTTCATGTCAGCCACATAGCCGGATTCCTTCATACTGACCGAACACAGCACCGAGTATCCTTTCGCCTGAACGTCCGGAATCCGGTCAAAAATACTTTTTGCCTGGCTATACATGCCTCTTCCGTACAGAGAGAGCGCATTGCGGAAGCGCTGTACGTCATCGTCGGCGTTAAAGGCCGCGGCTGTCTGGAGAGAAAATGAAAACAATGTCAGGACGGCAGCGACCGCCGCATTTCTTATATTCATAGTTATGAAAGCATATTTAGACAAATTTATACAATAAGTCGGAATAACCTGCAAGGCATTTTGAGATAAAGCATATCTTTGCATCATGGAAGGCAATATAATAGAATTCAAGGATGCCGACATCATCAACGGTGAGAACGTGGTGATCTACGGCCTGGACATGGATGTCCGAAAAGGGGATTTCGTGTATATCGTAGGAAAGGTCGGCAGCGGCAAGACCTCGATAATCCGCACCATGACAGCGGAAAACCCTCTCGGAAAAGGAAGAGGAGAAGTTTGCGGATTCAACCTTTCCGGAATAAAAAGGAAGGACATCCCGTTTCTGCGGCGCAAACTCGGAGTCGTTTTCCAGGATTTCCAGCTGCTGACGGACAGGAGTGTCCATGACAACCTTGAATTTGTCCTGAAAGCTACAGGATGGAAAGAACACGATGAAATGGAAAAACGCATCACGTCCGTTCTGGAAGCCGTGGACATGAAAAGCAAAGCCCACAAGATGCCGCATCAGCTTTCCGGAGGAGAACAGCAGAGAATCGCCATCGCAAGAGCCCTGCTGAACAGACCTGAAGTGATACTTGCCGATGAACCTACCGGCAATCTGGACAACGAGACGGCAGACGGCATATTGAAACTTTTTTCAGAAATCAACGGAGAAGGCGTAGCAATCGTCATGGTGACGCACAACAGGAACATTTTCGAAAAGTATCCCGGACGGGTGTTCGTATGCAGGAACGAAAGCTGCGCGGAACGGAAAGAGGATGAAGTGATAGACCTTTCTCTGACGATATGACCATCAAAGAGCGTTACGCTGCGATATTGACATGGTTCAGGGAGAACAGGCCTTCAGCCGAAACGGAACTTCATTATGACAGTCCTTTCCATCTTCTGATCTCGGTCATACTTTCCGCCCAGTGCACGGACCGCAGGGTGAACCTCGTCACTCCCCCTCTGTTCGACAGATTTCCGGATCCGCAATCCCTGGCTTCGGCCGGTTTCGACGAGGTGTTCAGCTACATAAAGAGCATCTCATATCCGAACAGCAAGACCAGGCATCTGATAGAAATGGCAGGAATGCTTGTGAAGAATTACGGCGGAGAGGTTCCTTCAGAGATTCCCGAACTGCTGAAACTTCCGGGCGTGGGGACCAAGACCGCCAATGTCGTGGCATCAATCGTCTATGACAAGCCCGTCATCGCCGTAGACACCCATGTTTTCAGGGTATCGCGGAAACTCGGTCTTTCAAAGGGGAAAACACCGTCGGCCGTTGAAAAGGACCTGGAAAGGCACATCCCCGAAGAAGACCGGGCCAAGGCGCACCATTGGCTCATTCTGCACGGCAGATATGTATGTACGGCAAGAAATCCCAAATGCACGGACTGCGGACTGTCACAGTGGTGCGCGGAATATCTTGCCGCAAATGTCAAAATCCGATAAACGGACCGTTTGTCCGGACATATAAAGCTGCCCGTCCGGATATCGGAGAGCTGCTATTCGCCCGGTTTATACGAATCCTTCAGGGCCGTCGTCTTGTTGAACACGTATTTCCCGGCGGTACTGTCAGGATCTTTGAAATAGTATCCGTCCCTTTCAAACTGGACGGCGATTCCGCTCTCATCCTCCGCCAATGCGGGCTCCGCATATCCTTCGGCTATCCTGAGCGAATCCGGATTCAGATAATCCTTGTAATCCTTGTCTTCAGGAACGGAGTTCATGTCAGCCAAGGTGAAAAGTCGGTCATATAGCCTGAGTTCCACGGTTTTCGCATGTGAAGCAGACACCCAGTGGATGGTTCCTTTGACGGAACGCCATTCGCCTCCCCCCGGACGGGTGGAAGGATCGTAGCTGCACCTGAGTTCGATGACATTGCCTTTTTCATCCTTCACCACCTCATCGCATCTGACTATGTAGGTGTATTTAAGTCTGACTTCACCGCCGGGCTTGAGCCTGAAGAATTTCTTGGGAGCATCCTCCATGAAATCCGCCTTCTCGATGTAAAGTTCTCCCGTAAACGGCACTTTCCTTGTCCTTCCTTCCGGTTCCGCAGGGTTCAAAGGACAGTCAAACCACTCGACTTTTCCGGGCTCCCAGTTGGTTATGGTAAGCTTCAAAGGCT
This sequence comes from uncultured Muribaculaceae bacterium, assembly GCA_964460265.1. Lineage (GTDB taxonomy): Bacteria > Bacteroidota > Bacteroidia > Bacteroidales > UBA932 > Cryptobacteroides. Next base: position 15,852 of record CAYWPV010000039.1, read on the forward strand.
CACGGACCACCATATAGCGGTTGGAACGCGCATTCAGATCCTGACGGACACACCATTCAAGCAGCTGAATGTCCATGAGCTGGTCGCGCTTTGAGACGCCTATCTTCTCGCAGAACATCTTGAGGGCATCCGGAGTATATCCTCTGCGGCGTACACCGCAGAGCGTTGGCATCCTCGGGTCGTCCCATCCGCTCACATAGTGCTTCTGAACCAGTTCGAGAAGTTTCCGCTTGGACATGAGGGTATACGTCAGATTGAGTCTGGCGAATTCGTACTGATGGCTGGGGAAGATCCGCAGAGTCTTTATGAACCAGTCGTAAAGAGGCCTGTGCACATCGAACTCAAGAGTGCAGATGGAGTGGGTGATATGTTCTATAGAATCACTTTGTCCATGGGCGAAATCGTACATGGGATAGATGCACCACTTGTCGCCCGTGCGATGATGCCCGGCAT
>CAYWPV010000040.1:0-15633 GCA_964460265.1 uncultured Muribaculaceae bacterium
GGTTCGGCGAGACCGATATCTTCAGTTCCGGGGTCACGTCTTCGAAACTGATGCCGAGGGGTTTCGTACCGATGTTGGCGACTATGGCCATGTCGCTTTTCTGGTTGCCCTGGGTGAGGTTCCCTCCTTTTATCTCAGCTGATTTCAGGGCAAAATCGCCCAGATGTACGGGGTATTTGTCCTTGAGGGGAATTTCCTTCTCCCTTGCGACTCCGCGGAGTTTCAGAATTACCGGTTTCTTTATGCCTGAAAAATAGGCCGTGACGTTTTTGTCGAAGGGGTATGGTCCGTCAGTGTTGCTGTAGGTGACGCTTATCTTGCCGTAGGCCCCGCTTTTTATGGGTTCTCTGGTCCAGCTTACGTCCGTGCATCCGCAGGACACGGCCACGTTGTATATGACCAGGGGAGCGTCGGATATGTTCTTTATCCTGAATTCGCAGGTCAGAGGTCCTGAACCTGTTATCACGTCACCGAAATCGTGGACCGTCTTGTCCAGTTCTATCTTGCCGTCCACCGTGGTCTTGCCTCCGTCTGTCTTTGTCTGGGCCTGTGTAAGCGGCGCCATGCAGAAAACGGCCAGCAGTATGCTCAGGAAATGTTTCATCTTGTTTTTTTGTTTATTCATTGAAGATAACAAATATCTCTCCAATTTCTGGTTATTTCAAATTTTATGCTGTACATTTGTTGAGGTTTTGGCTATGCCACGCCTCGACAAAAATTAAAAGGAAATACATTATGGCTTACAAGATTGACGAGAACGTATGCGTTGCATGCGGTACCTGCATCGGTGAATGTCCTGCAGGTGCTATCCACGAAGGAGACGTTTACGGGATTGACCCTGACGCTTGCCTCAGCTGCGGCACTTGCGCCGGTGTGTGCCCTACGGGAGCTATCAGCGAAGCGGAATAGTTACCGCACGCAAGTCACCTGGCATTGAATGAAAACGGTCGAGTCCATCGGATCCGGCCGTTTTTTTGTCACAATACATATCGTGGTTCCCGGCAGATTTCCGCCGTCAATAGATGTCCACGGTGCCTCCGTCGTTTTTCATGATTTCAGCGGCGGCGAAAAACCCGAGTTCGGCACCGATCCATTTTCCGGCGCTTGCCTTGAACTCTTCGCCCAGCTGCCCTGATGCGGGCCGTGAATGCCGGATGTGCCTTCGTGCATGACGTTGCGCCATTCGTAGGGCCCATAGGGGGACTTTGAGCGCAGAACCAGCTGCCACCCCGTCTTGACTCCTGCCCTTGATCCTGCCCAGCCGTGGACGAGGTAGGTCTTTCCGTCATCGTCCCAGAGCGGACAGGTGTCTATGATACCTTTGGCAGCCATGATCAGGTGGGGGGCCGACCATTCTCCGCGAGGATCTTCCGCATGTACCTGGAATATCCCGTTTCCATGCGAGGGTTTGTCAAAATCTTCCGCCGGTTCGAGCCGTGGAATGGCAGTGTTGACAATCTCCCGGTTGACGAGATCGGCGGAATGCAGAAGCTGGAGTCCCGGATAGCTCGTAAATGAACTTGCGGTCATCCAGTAGTCTTCTCCGACGCGGATTACGTCAGGAGCGGAATAGTCCGAATAAAGCACCGGATTGGTGTATTCCGCTTTTTTCCCGGTTCCGTCATTCATCGGGGTCGAGCATGTCAGACTACTTTTACTTTGAATATTGCCTTGTGAATCCGTCCTTCCCCTATGAGGGGAGCGTGGGCGGTGTCGGGGTCGAAAGTCACGGCTTCACCGGGCTTTGCGCTGACTGTTTTCCAGTCCTTGTCCTTGTAGAACAGAATGTCCTTTTCGGGGTTGTACTCTCCGTCGGCCTCCCTGCAATCCGAGCGGGGCTTGACTCCGTAGGATTCGCCTTTCGAAAGCGGAATCTGGATGTCTATGTATTTGTCGTGGACTTCGAGGCGGGCGGCTTCGGGAGTCTTCATGTCGGAATCGACTATGTTCACATAGAGATTGTCTCCGTCGATTACATGTTTTCCGTTTTCGAGTTTGTTCAGGTCATGCTTCTTTATGTAGTCCAGAGCTTCCTGATAATGGGGGTTTTCGTTCAAGTTCATGTTTCGTTAGTTTTTAAAGTGTGACTCCTGTCTTGAATATCGCGATTTCGCGGAATCCGTTTTTCTCGTTGTTTACCGGTTTTCCGCTTGCTGCCTCCAATACGAAGTCTGTGAATTTCTTTGACAGTTCTTCCATGGACTCTCCCTCGGCCAGCGTCCCTGCGTTGAAGTCAATCCATGTGGGTTTGAGCGCCGCAAGCCTTGAGTTCGTGGAGATTTTCATGGTCGGGACGAAACTCCCGAACGGAGTGCCGCGTCCCGTGGTGAACAGAATCAGCTGGCAGCCGGCCGCCGCAAGGGCAGTGGAGGCCACGAGGTCGTTGCCGGGTGCGCTAAGCAGGTTCAGGCCTTTCACTTTTAGCCTCTCTCCGTATTTGAGAACGTCCCGTACGAGGCTTTTGCCGCATTTCTGAGTGCAGCCCAGCGACTTTTCTTCAAGGGTGGATATGCCTCCGGCCTTGTTGCCGGGGGAAGGATTTTCGTATACGGGCTGACCGTTCTTCATGAAATACTCCTTGAAGTCATTTATGAGGTGTACGGTCTTGTCGAATGTCGCTTTGTCCTGGCAGCGGTTCATAAGAATGGTTTCCGCTCCGAACATCTCGGGAACTTCGGTGAGCACGGTCGTTCCTCCCTGGGCCGCAATCCAGTCGGAAAACACTCCGAGAAGAGGATTGGCGGTGATGCCGCTGAGCCCGTCGGAGCCTCCGCATTTCAGGCCTACCCTCAGTTCGCTTACGGGGACATCCGTGCGCTCGTCCTTCGAGCATACGGCGAATATCTCCCTCAGCCGCTCAAGTCCGTACCCGATTTCGTCCCCGCTGATTTTCTGAAGCTCCATGGTCTTTACCCTGTCCTCATCAAATGGGGTCATGAGTTCCTTGAATGCGCTGAGCTGGTTGTTCTCACAGCCCAATGCAACTACCAGCACCCCTCCCGCGTTGGGATGACGGACCATGTCGGCGAGTATGTACCTTGTGTTCTGATGGTCGTCGCCGAGCTGTGAACATCCGTAGTTGTGCGGAAACGCCACGACCGCGTCCACTGAACCTTCATGTCCCTCGATCTCTTTTCTGAATCTCTCCGCGATAGTCTCCGCTATTCCGTTCACGCATCCTACCGTCGGGACAATCCATATCTGATTGCGCACTCCCGTCTCGCCGTTCCTCCTTTTGAACCCTTTGAAGCTCCGGTTCTCCTTTTCAGGAAGGACCGGGGCCGGGACCGGATTGTAGCTATATTCCAGGAGCCCGCTCAGGTTGGTTTTCACGCATTCGTGGTTTATCCATGAGCCGGCCGCCGCATTACGGGTCATGTGGCCTATCGGGAATCCGTATTTAATCACGTTGTCCCCGGTTCCGAGGTCTTCGAGCGTGGCCTTGTGTCCGGCCGGAACGTCCTCCTTGAGTTCTATGCCGCAGACGTTTTCACCTTTCTTGAGATCGGTCAGCGCCACGGCCACGTTGTCCGCAGGATTGATTTTTATGAAACGGGCCATGGTCAGCTAAAAATTGAAGTAATTCTTGGCGTTACAGTAGGATATGTCCTTGATCATCTGATGGATGCTTTCCAGCTCGGAAGAAGGAAGCTTGCCATTTTCCACGTCGGTACCCACCACATCGCAGAGAATGCGGCGGAAGTACTCGTGGCGGGGGTAGCTGATGAAACTGCGCGAGTCCGTGAGCATGCCCACGAAACGGCTGAAAAGACCGAGGGCCGAAAGTGCGTTCATCTGTTTGCGCATGCCGTCTTCCTGATCGAGGAACCACCATGCGGAACCGAACTGCATCTTCCCGGGAACCGTGCCGTCATTGAAGGTATATGCCATGGTCATCAGGACTTCATTGTCTTTGGGGTTGAGGCAGTAGAGAATGGTCTTTGCCAGCTTGCCCGCCATAGTGAGCCTGTCGAAGAATCTGTTGCCTGCCGCGGCGCAATGTACATCGTGTATGGCGTCGTAGCCTGTGTCGGGGCCTATCAGCTTGAACATCCTGGTGTTGTTGTTGCGGATGGCGCCTATGTGATATTGCTGTGCCCAGCCTGCCTCGGCATCCATCACTGCCTGATCATAGAGGAATGCGCTGCGGAATTTGTCGATTTCCTCTCCGTCGGGCGTTTTTCCTGCCAGCAGTTTTCTGAATATGCCTTCTATTTCCGAGTCCGTATAGTCGGAAGCGTAGAAGGTTTCGAGCCCGTGGTCGGAAAGCTTGCTTCCCATGGAAGCGAAATAGTCGTGCCTTTTCTGAAGAGCGTCCTGTAGGTCTCTGTATGAGCGGATTTCCATTCCGGCGGCTTCTCCGAGCCGCTTCAGATATGCGTTGTAGCTTTCCGGATTCTCCACTGCCATGGCTTTGTCGGGTCTCCATGCGGGGAGAACTTTCACTCCGAACGGATGTTCTTTTATATATTTGTGCCAGCGCAGGTCATCTGCAGGGTCATCGGTGGTGCAGACGACTTCCACGTTGAACTTCTTTATCAGCGCCTGACCGCGGAATTCTTCCGTTGCGAGCTTGGCATTGCATTCATCGAAGATTTCCCTTGCGGTCTTCGGGCTGAGAAGCTTGTCTATGCCGAAGACTCTGCTCAGTTCCAGATGAGTCCAGTGGTACAGAGGATTTCTCATCGTGTAAGGAACCGTCTCCGCCCATTTTTCGAAAGTCTCCCAGGCGCTGTGTCCGCCTCCGGTTATGTAATCTTCCGAAACCCCGTTGGCTCTCATGGCGCGCCACTTGTAATGGTCTCCGTAGTGTCCGTCGACCAGCCAGAGCTGGGTTATGTCCCTGAACTGCACGTTCTGGGCTATCTGCTGCGGCACCAGGTGGCAATGGTAGTCGATTATCGGCATTCCTTTGGCGCTCTGGTGGAAAAGCTCTTTTGCGGTCCCGTTGGATAGCATGAAGTCTTCGTTGATGAAATTAGGCATATTATTTGGATTTTAATATTTTCAGAAACAACAAAAATAGCATCTTTTCCGTGTTTCCGTGCACGGGCACGAAAAAAAATTCTTACTTTTGCGGGCTATATATTGAAAACGGTTTTGCCGCTGACAATGATTAAACCAATATAATTATGGAGAGACTAAACAGAAAGACAGCGCCTCAGGCAAAGAGCTACACTGAAAAAGTCATTCAGTTCGGAGAAGGCAATTTCCTCCGCGCATTTGTCGATTGGATTATCTGGAAAACCAATCAGAAGACGGATTTCAATGCATCCGTCGTGGTGGTCCAGCCCATCGAGAAGGGTCTTGTGGATGTGCTAAACGAGCAGGACGGACTTTACCACCTGAACCTTCAAGGAATAGATGAGGGCAAGCCTGTCGATTCCATAGATCTTATAGATGTCATCAGCAGAGGTGTGAACCCTTACCGCGATTTCGACAAGTACATGGCCCTTGCCGAGCAGCCGGAAATACGTTTCGTCATTTCCAACACCACTGAGGCCGGCATCGCCTTCGATCCGTCATGCAAATTTAGCGACAAGCCTGCCAAGTCCTATCCCGGCAAGCTTACGCAGCTGCTTTACCATCGTTTCGAAACTTTCCGCGGTGACAGGAGCAAAGGTTTGATAATGTTCCCATGCGAGCTTATCTTCGAAAACGGCAAGCATCTCAAGGAATGCATCCGCGAATACATCAAGCTTTGGAATCTCGGCGCGGAATTCTCCGATTGGTTCGAAAACGCATGCGGGGTCTACAGCACTCTCGTCGACCGTATAGTCCCGGGCTATCCCCGTGACACCGCAGAACAGATTACCGAACGCATAGGCATGGAGGACAAGCTTCTGGACAAGGCGGAAATCTTCCATCTATGGGTAATCGAGGCTCCCAAGGAGATTGAAAAGGAATTCCCTGCGGACAAGGCCGGCCTGCATGTGCTGTTCGTGCCTTCCGAAGCCCCTTACCACGAGAGGAAAGTCACTCTGCTTAACGGCCCCCACACGGTGCTGAGTCCTGTAGGTTACCTGAGCGGACTTGATACGGTGCGCGAGTGCTGCGAGGATCCGGTTGTGGGCAAATTTGTGGACAAGGTCATGTACGGAGAGCTCATGGAGACGCTGAACCTCCCCAAGGATGAACTCAAGAAGTTCGCCGACGATGTGAAGGACCGTTTTGAGAACCCGTACGTCAAGCATTTCGTCACAAGCATAATGTTGAATTCTTTCCCCAAATACCGCACCCGCGATCTTCCGGGAGTGAAGACCTATCTGGAGCGTAAAGGCGTTCTCCCTCAGGGACTTGTGTTCGGACTTGCGGCTATCTGCACCTACTATAAGGGCGGCATGAGAGGCGATGTCGAGATAGTCCCCAACGACGATCCCGAGATCATCGCCAAGCTGAAGGAACTCTGGGCCACGGGCGATGTCGACAAGGTGGCGGAGGGCGTTCTTGCCTATGACTTCATCTGGGAAGAGGATTTGAACAAAATCCCGGGACTCAGGGAACTCCTTTCCAAGGATCTCGCCCTCATTGCCGAGAAAGGCATGAGAGGGGCTGTCGGTACGATTCTCTAATAATTGTCGAGATTCATTGCGGTCAGAATGTCCATGTGCATGTAGTTGTCCCTTTTTGCGGGGCGCTTGTGCATGAGGATGTATTCCGAAAGTGTCACTACGGCACGCTGGGACTGGGTCTCGGCGTGCTGTGCTATTATGTCCGTGGCCAGGCCTTCGCGCAGCATGTCCAGATTCTGGTCCAGGTTGTCGAATCCCACCACTATCCTGCCTTCGACTTTGTTGTCGGCCAGGAAGCCCGATATCAGGTGCAGCCTTGAATTGAACATAGCCACATAGCGTATCTCTCCCTGACTCTGGAAATAAGTCTCCAGTTTCAGGCGTATTTTGTGCGGATCGGAGGGGTCTATGAAGACGTTGTCGATCGTGCAGTCCGGGAAATTGTCCTTCATGTATTCCATGAAGCCTTCCCTTCGTTTGAGGGTAGGGTCCGCCTGTCCGTTCTTGTCCCTTTTTATACGGACCACGACCACCTTGTCTATGTCCTGTTTGCGGTTCACGCAGGTGAGCAGGGCGGCGCAGAGTCTTCCGCTGTCCCACATCGGCATGCCGAAGTATGCCAGGTAGCTGGTGTCTTCTTCGATTTTTGTGTCCACATAGACGTAAGGAATCTTCTTTTTGGCGAGGCTTTCCGTGAACGCTCTGGCTTCGTCCTTGAACAGCGGCGGAAGCACCACTCCGTCAGGACAGCTTTCGAGCACGTCGGCGCATTTGCTTCTGAACGAGTCTATGTCGTACTGATCATAGAAAAAGGCCTGCGTGCTGAAATTCATGGATGCGACCTGGAGGCCTCCTTCGACGAAGCCTGTGTAGATCTTCTCCCAAAACTCTCCTTTGGCTACCGTAGGGAGCAGGGCAGCGATGATGTACGGTTTTTTCGCGGCGAGCAGCGAGGCGTGCAGGTTAGGCTCGTAGTGGAGCTCCTTTATGGCATTCCTGACCTTCTCCGCGCTCTTTTCTGAGACTTCACCCCTGTTGTGCAGGACCCTGTCTACCGTACCTTTCGAAACTCCGGCCAGCCTGGCCACGTCTATGATGGTTTTGTTTTTGTCCATGGCGGATTCTTCTTTGTTCCGCAAGTTACTAAAACTTTGCATATTTCGGAAATTCGGGCACTGTGCGGCATCATTTTTCCGTGCCCGTGCACGATATCCGGAATATTTGTGCTACATTTGTGGACAGACAATTATAAAATAGCTAAATACGATGCCAAAAGTTATCACCTTCGGAGAAATCATGCTCAGGCTCTCCACACCGGGCTATCTCCGTTTTTCCCAAGCAAAACAGTATGACGCGACATTCGGCGGCGGCGAGGCCAATGTGGCGGTGTCTCTCGCCAACTACGGAATCGATGTGGACTTTGTCACGAGATTGCCAGAAAACGACATTGCCAAAGCCTGCGTAAAGGATCTGCGTTCCTATGGAGTAGGTACCGACAAGATAATTTATGGCGGTGACCGTCTCGGCATCTACTATCTGGAAACCGGAGCCGTGGCGCGTCCCAGCAAGGTCGTATATGACAGGGCCTATTCTTCCATTTCCACAATCAAACCGGGAATGGTGGACTGGGACAAGGTTTTCGAAGGGGCCGACTGGTTCCATTGGACCGGAATCACTCCGGCTTTGAGCCAGGGGGCCGCGGATGTGTGTCTGGAAGCTGTCAAGGCTGCCAACCGTCTGGGCGTTACCGTAAGCTGCGACCTGAACTACCGCAAGAATCTGTGGAAGTACGGCAAGAAGGCCGGTGAAATCATGCCCGCTCTTGTGGAAGGCTGCGATATCATCCTCGGAAACGAGGAAGATGCCGACAAGGTCTTCGGCATCAAGCCCGAAGGTTTCGACGTGACGGCTACCGGCGGAGCCATAGACCAGAATAGGTTCCAGAGCGTAGGCGAGCAGCTCATGGCAAGGTTCCCCCGTGCGAAGAAGGTCATAATCACTCTGCGCGGCTCCATAAATGCGAACCACAACACATGGGGCGGTGTCCTGTGGGACGGAAAGACCTTGTATCAGTCGCCACGTTACGACATAACGCACATCGTTGACCGTGTCGGCGGCGGAGACAGCTTCATGGGAGGTCTCATCTACGGGTTTCTTACCTACGGCGGCGATGACCGGAAGTCGCTCAATTTCGCCGTGGCCGCTTCGTGCCTGAAGCACACCATCTTCGGTGACTTCAACCAGGTTACCGTAGCCGAGGTGGAAAATCTCATGAAAGGCGATGCAAGCGGAAGGGTTTCAAGATAAAAGGCTGAAATATGGCAAAGTACAATAAAATTCAGGTGATTTCCACCATGAAGGAGACCGGTATGGTCCCGGTCTTCTACAACGGAAATGCGGACATTGCGAAGCATGTCCTGAAAGCTTGCTACGACGGCGGTGTCCGCGCTTTTGAGTTCACCAACAGGGGCGATTTCGCCCATGAGGTATTCGGCGAACTCATGAAGTATGCCCTCAAGGAATTGCCGGGCATGATTCTGGGCGTAGGCAGCGTTGTGGATCCCGGCACGGCGACGCTGTATCTTCAGCTCGGGGCCAATTTCGTGGTAGGTCCGCTTTTCAACCCGGAGATTGCTCCGATATGCAACAGAAGGCTTGTCCCTTATTGCCCCGGCTGCGGCAGCGTTTCAGAAGTGGGCAAAGCTCAGGAACTCGGCTGCGACTTGACCAAGGTGTTCCCCGGAGATGTGCTCGGGCCCAAATTCGTCAAGGGTCTGATGGCTCCCATGCCTTGGAGCCAGATAATGGTCACGGGAGGAGTGAAACCTGAGGAAGAGAATCTTTCCGCGTGGTTCAAGGCCGGCGCCGCCTGTGTCGGGATGGGCTCTAATCTTTTCCCGAAAGACGTGATGGCGGCCGGAGACTGGGCACGCATAAGCGAACTTTGCCGAGATGCTTTGGAAATAATCGAAAAAGTTAGAAAATAAATGAGTACGACACAGACAAAACTGATGACCAACTGGCGTTGGTGGCTTTGCTCGCTGCTGTTTGTCGCCACGACGGTGAACTATCTTGACCGTCAGGTCCTTTCGCTTACCTACGAGGAATTCATCAAACCGGAGTTCCATTGGACTGATGCCAATTACGGTACCATAACATCTTTCTTCTCCATCTTTTATGCCATCGCCTGCCTTTTCGCCGGCAAGTTCGTGGACTGGATGGGTACCAAGAAAGGCTATCTCATCTCCATAGGAGTGTGGTCTTTCGGAGCTTGCATGCACGCTGCCTGCGGTTGGGGTACGGCCCTGCTGGTGGATGGTGTCGAAAGCGCCAAGGCTTTGAAGCTTGTCCAGGCGGGAAGTGACGCGGCTCTTGCCATTTCCACCACTTCAGTCTACCTCTTCCTGCTGTGCCGCGGAATACTGGCGCTCGGAGAGGCCGGCAACTTCCCTGCGGCCATAAAAGTCACAGCCGAATATTTCCCCAAGAAGGACAGGGCTTTCGCCACATCCATTTTCAATGCCGGCGCTTCCGTAGGTGCACTTGCCGCTCCTCTGTGCATACCCCCGCTCGCTTCCCATTTCGGTTGGGAACTTGCGTTCATCATCATAGGAGGTCTGGGATTCATCTGGATGTTCTTCTGGGCATTCATGTATGACAAGCCGGAAAACAGCAGGCATGTCAACCAGGCGGAGCTTGACTACATCCACCAGGACGATGCGGCGGAGGCTGCGGAAAAGGCCGCAATTGCTGCGCAGAAGGTGATTCCTTTCGGAAAATGCTTCACCTACAAGCAGACATGGGCTTTCATCGTCGGAAAATTCTTCACTGACGGCGTGTGGTGGTTCTTCCTGTTTTGGGCGCCTTCCTATTTCAGCAACCAGTTCAACGCACCTGCCACGTCCACTCTCGGCCAGGCTCTGATCTTCACCCTTTATGCGATAGTGACGGTGATTTCCATTTTCGGAGGCTATCTGCCCAAAGTATTCGTGGACAAGAAAGGCATGAATCCTTATCAGGGCAGAATGCTGGCGATGCTTATCTTCGCTTTTTTTCCCATAGCCGCTCTGTTCGCCCAGCCTCTCGGAGTCAATTCTCCATGGTGGCCGGCCATACTCATCGGTCTTGCAGGTGCCGGACATCAGGCATGGAGCGCCAACTTGTTCTCCACAATCGGTGACATGTTCCCAAAGAGCACCATCGCCACCATCACGGGCATCGGTGCCATGGCGGGAGGCGTAGGCTCAATGATAATCCAGAAGGTCGCGGGCAACCTTTTCACCCATGCCGAAACTCTCGGTTCCGCCTTTACCTTCCTCGGCTTTGAAGGTAAGCCGGCAGGATATTTCATCATGTTCTGCTTCTGCGGAATAGCTTATCTCATAGCATGGTCCATCATGAAGGTTCTGGTGCCCAAGTACAAACCTGTCGAATATTAATCCGTAAGGTAAACTGATTCTTCAGGGGGAACCGGACGGCCTCAAGGTCTCCGGTTCCCTTTTTGATTTCCGTATTTGCGCGCTTTTGCCTACATTTGGAGACAAGTCGAGATATGTTTTTGATATGGAATTGATATACCCGCCATACACGGCGGAATTTTTCCCTCAGCCCAATGTCAACTCCTCCGTGAAGGAGCCGGAGGCCGGCGAGGAGATTTTCCCCATTGTCGAGCCCAACGGCATAGTTACGGGAAGATGCACGCGTTCCTATGCTCATGGAGGGTCGATGGTGCTGCATCCGGTGGTGCATCTTCACATAATCGGCAGAAACGGGGACATCTACCTTCAGAAGAGGTCCATGACGAAGGATTTCCTCCCGGGCTATTGGGATACCGCGGTAGGAGGCCATGTGAAATATGGAGAAAGCGTCACCGAGGCTCTTTACAGGGAAGCCGCCGAGGAACTGTCCCTTACAGAGTTCAATCCCACTCCGCTGACAAGCTATGTATATGAGAGCGGCAGGGAAAGAGAGCTGGTCTGCGTATTTGCGTGCGTGGGCAGTTACAACCTTAATCCCCGCAATGAAGAAGTGGACGAGGGCGCATGGTGGTCTCCCGGCAGGATAGATGCCGCTATGGGCAAAGCTGTGCTTACGCCCAATTTCGAGTCCGAATATCGTAAAATCGGCGGAAAGCTTGAAGCTCTCCTTTAATTTCTGATTTTTATGGAAATGCTGAATATCTCTCCTTACATCTCCTCCCGGGCTTTGGCATCGGCCATAGGCCATGTCGGTGGCGGCTATGTCTTTATCCGGATAGGCAATCATGAGGTGAGGCCGAAGGGCAATATGCGCAGACGGATGGAGCAGGTGGCCCGGTGGAGCGGTGCGGACATGGTCTATGCCGATCACTATGATTTCGGACCTGAAGGAACCGTTCCTCATCCGCTTGCGGACTGGCAGGAAGGTTCGGTCAGAAACGATTTCGATTTCGGGGATGTCGTGCTGGTGAGCACCGCTTTTCTGGAACGGAATCTACGGGAAATCGACCCCTCGCTTGAATACGGAGCATGGTATGACCTCAGGCTGCGCATGGGCAGGATAACGAGGATAGGCGAGTTTCTGTATTCGTCATCCGTCTCTGATGTCCGGACGTCCGGCGAGAAACAGTTCGACTATGTCAATCCCGCGAACAGAGAAACGCAGCTGGAAATGGAGAAGGTCTTCACGGCCTATCTCAAAAGGACCGGGGCTTACCTTCCGGAACGTCCGGCCGCACCTTCGTGTACCGACCGTTTTCCCTGCGAGGCATCAGTGATAATTCCTGTGTACAACCGCGCATCCACCATAGCGGACGCATTGAGCAGCGCATTGTCGCAGAAGGCCTGCTTCGATTATAATGTGATGGTCGTGGACAATCATTCATCGGACGGCACGTCTGAAATCATAGATTCCTTTGACGATCCGAGGATTGTGCACATGGTGCCTAAGGAAAACAATCTCGGGATAGGCGGCTGTTGGAATCTTGCCATATACGGCAGCGCCTGCGGGAAATACGCCGTGCAGCTGGACAGCGATGACATGTATTCTGCCGAAGACACCCTTTCAAGGATAGTGGACAAGTTCCGGGAAGAGAATGCCGCCATGGTCATAGGCTCTTACATGATGACGGATTTTAATCTGAAGCCTATACCTCCGGGCATCATAGACCACAGGGAATGGACTTCCGGGAACGGGCACAACAATGCGTTGAGGATTAACGGCCTGGGAGCTCCCCGTGCGTTCAGGACGGATATACTTAGGAAAACAGGTTTCCCTGACGTCAGTTATGGGGAAGATTATGCGGCGGGACTGCGCATTTCAAGAGAATACAGGATTGCCCGAATATGGGAGACTGTATATTGCTGCCGCAGATGGGGCGGTAATTCAGATGCAGTCCTGAGCATAGAGAAACAGAACGCCAACAACTTCTACAAGGACAGGCTCAGGACATGGGAAATCGAGGCGAGGAGGATGATCTGCGGACTGAAATGAAGGACAATGCTGTAATATATAAGTTTTTCCGCGATCAGCTATCGTTATGGCCCGATGCGGCGGCAAGGTTCCGGGCTCTCAAGGATGTGCAGGTGAGAGAACTGGAGGTGAACGGGCTTAAAGTCAGGCTCCAGTTCAATCCGGCACGCATGGTTTCCACTTCAGCCGATGTCAGCAAGTCTGCGGTAAAGGCCCGACCATGTTTCTTGTGTTCCGGGAATCGGCCCGAGGTGCAGAAAGCTCTGCAATTCGACGGCAGAAAGGGAAGGCGCTACGACATTCTCGTGAATCCCTATCCCATTTTTCCTTTTCATCTTACCGTGGCTTCCTCCCGTCACGAACCCCAGTCCATCCGCGACCGTTATGTGGACATGCTTGACCTTGCCCACCACTACACGGATTTCACCTTCTTCTACAACGGGCCGCACTGTGGCGCTTCCGCCCCGGATCACCTCCATTTCCAGGCATGTCCCCGCGGAATGCTCCCTCTTGAAACGGAAGCCGACCGGCTGCTGGACAGTGTGGCGTCATCGGACAGCGGTGTTCCTTATGGAGATGAGACTGTCTATGTGCCTGAGAGCCTTAAAGACGAACTGGAATTTCTCGCTTCCATGCAGGAAGCGCAAGCCTTCCACTTCAAGCTGTTTACCGAAGGGGTTTTCCTCCTGAGGGCGAGGACTTCCAAGTCCATGGCCAAACTTTTCTACAGGCTCCTGGATTGTGCGGATGCTCCCGAGGGTGAAAGCGAGCCCATGTTCAATCTGCTGACATGGTACAAATCCAAGGATTCCGGCGTTGACCGTCCGTCGGGAAATACCCATGGTCTTGCGCCCTTCGAATACAGGGCTGTGGTCATGTTCCGTGCGGCACACAGATCATCCCATTATTTTTCCGGGGGAGCAGATCATCTTATGCTTAGTCCGGGCTGTGCCGACATGGCGGGTCTGTTTGTCGTACCGCGGGAAGAGGATTTCCGGAAACTGGATGCCGGACTGCTGAAGGAAGTGCTGTCGGAGGTTTCATCGGGAGCCGGTGAAGAAGCTGCCATAATACGCAGGATGACCAGGACACAGAAGAATGTCGAGGTCGGTATCATGTCAGGAAAGGAAATCTGTTTCGAGATTATATCTGACGGTGCCGGACCGCAGAAAGTCTCATACGAAGACGGTAAGATATCATATAACGGAGTCCTGTATGATGAACTGTATTTCGATGCCCGAACACCTTCGTCTTTGTTTGCGGAGGCTACGTTCATGCTGTACGGAGTTACGATAGGCGTTGATTTCCATTGGGAAAGGAACAAAACCTTCCGTTATGCCGGTGCTCTGAAGTTTATCGTCGGTGAAGACCGGGTTATTGCCGTGAATGTCATCGGCATGGAGGATTATCTGCTCAGTGTGATTTCTTCCGAGATGAAGGCGGATGCTCCGCCGGAGTTTCTCAAGGCCCATGCGGTGATTTCCCGTTCATGGCTTATGGCGGTCTTGGAAAAGAGACGGAGCAGGAATGCCGCGGTGCGGCCGGCTGAGAATTCGGGAGAGACCTGCATCAAGTGGTTCGACAGAGAAGATCATGAACTGTTCGACGTGTGCTCCGATGACCATTGCCAGAGGTATCAGGGTGTTCCTCCGGACGGAAGTTCAAACGTCCGGACGGCAGTCGACAGCACTTGGGGCATGACTCTGCGCTATGAAGAAGAAATATGCGACACGCGCTTTTCCAAATGCTGCGGAGGCGTTACGGAAGTTTTCAGTACTTGCTGGGAGGACAGGGATTATCCATATCTCCGCTCCGTTCCCGACACTCCCTGCGAGGATCCATCGGCCGCTCCCTTCTGTTCGCAGGCTGACGGGAGAATCCTTTCTTCGGTACTCAATGATTACGATTTGGAAACCAAGGATTTCTACCGCTGGAGTGTGGAATATGACAGAAAAGCGCTTTCTGAAATCATAAACCGCCGTTCCGGCATGGATTTCGGGGAACTTCTTGGGCTTGTTCCTGTGGAAAGAGGGCCTTCGGGTCGTATTTCCAGACTTCGCATCATAGGATCAAAAAAAAGTTTGACCGTAGGCAAGGAGTTGATTATCAGGAAATTCCTATCGGAGAGCCATCTGAAGAGCTCGGCTTTTGAGCTCCGTTTCTTCAGCGGCGCCGGAGTGGAGTTGCCGCTTTCTATGGTTGAAAGGGCCGCGTCCGGGGGCAGATCCGTATGGGAACGTGTCCGGCTTGACGGAAAGGGGTGGGGCCATGGCGTAGGACTGTGCCAGATAGGAGCGGCTGTAATGGCTGAAAAAGGTTACGGGTTCAAGGAAATCCTTCAACATTATTATCCGGGAGCTCAAATATGCATGTAAATAAAAAAATGTCGCCCTGGGCGTGGGTGCCGTCCACCTACATTTTCGAGGGACTGCCTAACGCCATAGTGAACACGGTGTCTCTCATCGTGTTCAAAAACATGGGTATGCCTAACGACAGGCTCACGCTCTATACATCCCTGCTTTCATTCCCATGGATTCTGAAAATCGTAATAAGTCCCTTTGTGGATACGATAGGGACCAAGCGTGCGTGGGTGGCCTTCATGCAGATTCTCATGTCGGTGTGCACGCTGCTCCTCGGCTTTGCCCTACCGCATTGTCCGCTCAGCGTAGTG
>CAYWPV010000041.1:0-15037 GCA_964460265.1 uncultured Muribaculaceae bacterium
GTCCGACTGTTCCGATTCATGCCCGTTTTCAGTCGAAAACTATTTCCGGTCTTACGGAGTTGATTTCAGTGAAGGGGAATCTGTCTTCGTGCGTGACCTCCTCTTTTTTCTTCTTGCCCGGAACGCTTTCCCTGGATGCATATCGCAAGGTTATGCCTTCGCTGTCCGAGTCAACGAGCGTTGCCTTGAGTTTCCGTCCGCCTTTGAAGCGTACTTCCACAAGGCTTCCCTTTGCCTTGGTGAACTGCCTCGGATCCGAAAACGGCCTGTCCAGTCCCGCCGAAGTTATCGTCAGCGAATAATCTTCGGTTTCGCTGTCCCAGATTTCATGGAAGACTTTGTCCAATGCCACGCAGTCGTCAAGGTCTATGTCCCTGTCCATCGCCTCTATGGTGACCGTGATGTTCCTGTCACCGTCGGCTTCCGCATCGACTATGAAGCAGCCCCTGTCTTCCACGGGCTTGGTGAATTTTTCAATTATTTCTTTTTCAAGAGGATTCATCAGATCTTAATATGTCCCGGTTTTGCATTTAAAAAAGATAGGAGACTCTTTCCGTCCCCTATCTTCCTTTCTCGTCTGCAAATATAAGAAGAATATTTTTAAAAGACCGTATTTGTTTCCAAAAAAGCCCTGAAACAGTTCGAATGTTTCATTTTTATTTTAAGATTTGCTCTAAAAGTGCTTAATTTGCGCCTTGACGAATATCCGCTCGAAATACGGGATAAATAGAGAAAATTAAATATGGAATTGACAGCCAAGCAGCTTGCTCAGATTTTGAAGGGAACGGTGGACGGCAATCCGGAAGCCAAAATCACAGGATTTGCCAAGATAGAGCACGGAAAGCCGGGAAAACTTTGTTTTTATGCCAACCCCAAATATGAACACTATGTCTATAGCTGCCAGGCGAGCATATTGCTGGTGAACAAGGATTTTGTCCCGAAGGAGAAAGTTACTCCGACCATGGTGCGGGTGGACAATGCCTACTCTTCCCTTGCGGATCTGCTGAAATACGTGGCTGCGAAGAAGCGTACGGACAGAAGCCACAGAGGGTTCCGCTCATCGTGGTTCCTTACCACCAAATTCGGAAAGAAAGTCTATCTCGGAAGCCATTCCTACGTCGGTCACCATGCGGTGATAGGCGACTACACGAAAATCTATGAAAACGTGTACATAGGCGATGACACCAGGATCGGAAGCCATTGCATCATATATCCGGGGGTAAGCATCTACCCGGGTATGGTGATAGGGGACAATGTCATCATCCACTCCAATGCGGTGATCGGCTCCGACGGATTCGGAAATGCTCCGCAGCCTGACGGGACCTGGGAAAAGATAGAGCATCTGGGCAACGTGATAATAGGAGACAATTCCGAGATAGGCGCCTGCACGACAATTGACAGGGCCGAAATGGAATCTACCATAATAGGAAAAGGCGTGAAGATTGACAACCTCTGCCAGATCGCGCACAATGTGGAGATAGGCGACAATACGGTCATGGCGGCACAGTGCGGAATCGCCGGGTCCACCAAGATAGGAAAAAACTGCATTCTCGCCGGGCAGGTCGGTGTGGCAGGGCATCTGAAGATAGCCGACAATACCACGATCGGAGCTCAGGGAGGAATCATCGGGAACGTAAGAAAGCCGGGACAGGTACTGCTCGGCTCGCCTGCGATAGACGCCAAATCATATCTGAAATGCTATGCCTTGTTCAAACAGGCCGGGGAAGAGAAGAAGTAGCCGTTTGAGGATGTTTTGAAAATAATATATATATTTGTACCCTTTTCAAGATACGAATGTTACAAAAAACACTTAGACAATCACATTCATTTGAGGGCAGGGGACTCCATACGGGAGTCCGTTCAAAAATGACGATCTGCCCCGCGCCGGAGAATACGGGTATAGTTTTCAAAAGGACCGACAAGGATGTGTGCATCGAGGCGGTAGCTGAGAATGTTTCGAGCACTGCCCGTTCCACGACGGTCTCGGCCCACGGTGAAGAGGTCCACACCATAGAGCATGTGCTTTCCGCTCTTACGGGGATGGGCATAGACAACGCCCTGGTGGAGGTGGACACCTTGGAGACCCCCATATTGGACGGGAGCGCCACACGGTATGTCGAGGCATTCGCCGCGGACGGGCTTGTGGAGCAGAAGGCGGAAAGAAAATACCTGGAGCTTTCCTCCCCGCTGGAAGTGAAGGACGAAAAGAGCGGTTCATGGGTAAGGATGGAGCCTGCCGACAGCGTTTCATACGATGCCACCATAGATTTCGGTTCCAGGGTTCTCGGAGTCCAGAAGGCGCATTGGGATGAGGGCATCCCCTATGACAAGGAAATCGGAATCTGCCGTACCTTCGTCTTCTTCCATGAAATAGAATACCTTCTCGCCAACAATCTCATAAAGGGAGGCGATGTGGACAATGCCATCATCATTGTCGAACATCCGGTTTCCGATGAACAGCTGCGGAAGATGGCCGATTCCATAGGCAGACCGGATCTGAGGGTTGACAACGGCTATCTTACCAACCTTAAGCTCCACTTTCCCGACGAGTGCGGCCGGCACAAGCTTCTGGACATGATCGGTGACCTGAGACTGTGCGGAGGTTTCCTGAAAGCGAAGATTACCGGATTCAAACCGGGCCATACCATCAATACGAATTTAGCCAAGGCTTTCAGAAAGAGCCTTGTAAAATAATCTGAAATGAATAAGATACATCCTCTTGCAACAGTCAGCCCCAATGCAAGATTGGGCGACAACATCGAAATCGGACCTTATGCGTTCATAGATTCCGACGTGGAAATAGGGGACGGATGCAAGATTCTTCCTCATGCCACCATTTTCCAATATGTAAAGATCGGAAAGAATTGTTCCGTGTTCCCGGGAGCCGTTATCGGCGCCGTACCGCAGGACCTCAAGTTCGACGGTGAAGTCACTTATGTGGAGATCGGAGACAATGTGACCATACGTGAGTGCGCCACCATCAACAGGGGAACCAAAGCCAGCCATAAGGGAGTGACCAAGGTAGGGGACAACACCCTCATAATGTCTTATGTTCACGTAGCCCATGACTGCCACATAGGCAAACACTGCATTCTCGTAAGCTATGTGGGCGTGGCCGGAGAAACCGACGTGGACGACTGGGCCATTCTCGGAGGCGGAGCCAAAGCCCATCAGTTCTCACGCATCGGAGCACATGCCATGGTGGCCGGCGCTTCCAAGATAAACAAGGACATCCCTCCTTATGTCCTTTGCGGACGTGACCCAATCTGCTATTGCGGCATCAACATAGTCGGCCTGCGCAGAAGAGGGTTCAGCTCGGATGTCATCCGCAATATAAAGGATATCTACGAGACCATCTATTTCAGCGGACTGAATGTAACTGACGGCTGCGCCAAGGTTGAGGCCGGTTTTCCCCAGTCGGAGGAGAGGGACATGATACTTGACTTCATCAGGAACTCAAAGCGCGGCATTATCAAAGCCAATTTCATCAACGAAAAAGTGGACATGGAGTAGGGAATGCTTCTGAGTACGGCATACTTCCCTCCTGTTTCATGGTTTGCTGCGGCGGTGTCGGACAGTGATGCCGCCGCACCTTTTTTTATGCTGGAGGCATGTGAGAACTATCAGAAGCAGAGCTACAGGAACCGCTGCAGAATACTTACGGCGGCCGGAGTGGAAAGTCTTTCTGTGCCGGTGGTCCATGAGGGCGGCACTTTCAAACTTCCGATAAGGGAAATAAAGGTGGACTATTCCACTCCATGGGTTCTGCGTACGGAAAGAGCCATAGCGGCGGCCTATGACAGTTCCGCTTTTTTTGAATACTACCGGGACGGAGTCTTTTCCATACTCGATTCCCGTCCCGAAACACTTTGGGATCTTAATCTCAAACTCATTGTCTTCTTTTTCAACAAGCTGGGAATAAATCCCGGCATCGGATTCACCGAAGATTTTTCCCTTTCCCCGTCCGGGACAGACCATCGTTACGACATACACCCGAAGAAAGCCGACCCCATACTTGACAGCATGGGACTGGAAAAGCCGTATTTCCAGGTTTTCTCCGGTAAATACGGCTTTCAGAAAAATCTGTCAATCATGGATCTCCTTTTCAATGAAGGTCCTGACAGCGTGTCTTATCTGGTCAGATTCTAAAATGCCCAGCCGAAAGTCACGGCTATGTTGAGGAGGTGCGGATGAATCGCAATCTCCGGTGAAGCGTAGCTGTCGTATGTTGAATAGGGGTACAGATACTCTGTCGGATACATGGTGTATCTCAGAGCCGCATCCCAGAAGAATGATTTTCCTGAGGAGTAGCCCGCTCCGAAAGAAACGGCGTTGGTGTATGCCGAAGGGGTCTTCTTTGCTCCTTCGTCATCTATGTAACGCTCCGGGGTGCTTGTCAGATTGTATCCGGCTCTGAGCGACCAGTTCGGGGTAAGGATGAATTCCGCCCCCAGCCTGAGCATGTGGGATACTCCCGCGCCGTCCTTTATGCTTTGGTTCGAGCTTGCGAATGCGGAATCGTCGGAACTGTCTTTTTCCTTAAACTTCATGGTGCTGTAGTCCGCCATTTCATAGTCCGCGCTCAGCAGTCCGAATCCCGGAATAGTGTATGCTATGCCGGCATTGACCCTGTAAGGAGATATGAGCCTGTATTCGTATATGTATTCGTCATCGGGAGAGATTTCCTCGCTTGCGCTTGAGGCACTGAACTGAGTGTCGCCGCTGTACCACAGGTGTTCCGTGATGTAGTTGACGGTGGGCGTCTGGATCGCCGCGCCTATCCTGAGACCGGAAACGGGCAGCACTATTATTCCGAACTTCCCGTAGATTCCTGAACCGGAGGCTGAATATGCCTGATGGAAGCGCAGGCTTCTGAAGTAGTCGGTAGATCCGTTTACCGTGACCGGAAAGTCATCGGGATTCTCCGCGTACTCCCTCATGTAGGAATTGAAGCGATATTCAAGGTCGTTTATCCCAAGGTTGGCTCCGAGGAAGACCTTGTTGTCTATGTTGAATCCGAGATTGAAAAGCAGATCGGTTCGGCTTCCTCTGGAGTCCCTGCTGTAGCGCTGGTTCAGATCGCCTCTCACAGGGTACAGACCTTGTCCGCTGATGCCCTGGGTCACGCCGACGTAGTCACCGTATCCGCTTTCGTTGACCATCCCCGAACGGTAGCCGACCATCTGGGGCCAGAAGAAAGTCTCCTTGTCCCAATAGAAGGCCCGGCTGATGTCTGCCACGCTCATCTTGTCGGAAGCATAGAATTTCCCAGAAGCGAGGGCGGCGAGATAGCCGGCGTATGAAGTCATGCCGTTGCTTCCCCCTGCAGACATGTCATCGTTCAGGTAACTTACCGTGCTTGCCGACAGTCCCACGGACACCCCCTGCAGACCTCTTTTGCTTCCGGTTTTGAAATTTATGATCATGCCGGTGTTCGGCAGCGTGAAACGGGTCTGGCTGCTGTTGTCCGTAGTATAAGGATTTTCTCCTCCTACGCGGCCGAAGCTGGAATAGTCCGCCGAACTTCCCGTTACGTTAATCTGGGGGGTTATGGAAAACTGGGAGAACAGGTTGACTGCTGAACCTGCCGGGTTTATGTTCATCGAGCCTATGTCTCCTCCGAGCGCCGTGAACGCATTGCCCATGGCCATTGTCCTGGCAGTTCCGTAATATTCGTTCTTGCTGAACCTGAGAGCATCGGTGACATCCTGTGCCCGGAGGGAAACAGCCGCAGCCGTGCAAAGCAGGAACACTATTGTTTTTTTCATGATTTCAGATTAATTTCAGTGAAAACTATCTTCTGCGGGACCCGCTGCCACGTGATACTCCGCCTCCGCTTGATATCCCTGAACCGCCCCCGAAACTTCCGCCGCTTGAGCGCCTGTAGCTTGAGCCGCCGGTGTTTCTGTAGCTTCCTGCCGAGGTGTTTCTGTTGGAGTTGACCGTGGCTTCCCTGCGGTAGCCGCTTCCGGATCCTGCGTTCCTGTAAGAGCCTGAAGAACCTGAGTTTCCGCCGGAAACTGCCGCCCCGCCGCCGGAAGTGCTTATGCCTCCTGCCGGTCTGTAGTTACGTGTCGAGCCGGTCCTGTATCCGCCGGCTGATCTGACGGCTTCGCCGCCCCTGCGGTATCCTGTTGAAGAGGAGACTCCGGCGGATCCTGTGGTGATGCCTGCGGAGGAACGTGTACCGTAAGCCTGACGTGTGCCGGAAGTCGTGCGGACTCCTGCTCCCGTAGCCGCTCCGGCCGGCCTTCCGGTCTGCGCAGATGTGGTGCCCATGGTCTGATCTCCCGCAGAAGTCCTTCTTACGGGGGTCAGCGTGCCCCTTCCTGAAGAGGAACTTCTGATTCCGGCTCTAACAGCGCTTCCGTCTGCGGAGCTGTTTCTTCTGACAGCAGCCGAAGTGCCTCCTCCGTTCACTGCCGACGCGCTTCTTCTGCGGCTTCCGCTTACGGAGCCGCTTCCGTCAGCCCTTGCGGTAAGGTTTCGAGCCGCACGCGGCTCATGAGTCCGTTCGTAGGCATATCCTCCGCGGCCATGATGGCGGTAGTCATAGTAACCGCTGTACCTCCATCCGTACCAGTACCGGTCAGGCCCATACCACGGGTCCCAATATACACCTGAGTACCACCAGCTGCGGTACCAGGGGGTCCGCCACGGGTCCCGATACCATGCGCTGTAACGCCAGGGGCTGTACCAGGGATCATACCATCCTCCCCAATACCATGAATCCCAATACCATGAATCCCAATACCATGAACGGTATCTCCACGGACTGTACCATCCTCCGTAGAACCACGGGTCAGGTGTCCATGTGTACCATGTGCTGTATTGCCAGGGCTCGTAGCCGAGATATAGGTTTACGTTCGTGACATTTTGTCCGTCTCTGTCAGTGAAACTGACCGTGCCGGGCTTGAGTCTGTCGGAATGATTGCTGCTTGTGAACAGGGAATCCGCGTCTTCGCTTTTCTTGTAGCCGGGAGATTCTTCCGTCTTTTTGACAAGGGCGGCCACCTCGGCGTTCGAGTTGCGTATCTGCTCCTTGCTTATGGTTTCAGGTCTATAGTAGATACCGTCTTCGTATCGGGAAGACGCAAGTTGGGCACCTGTCCCGCAGGAGGCAAGCGCAAGCGCCGTCAAAAGAATTGTGGGGATGTTCTTTTTCATAGACGTATCTCTATAATAAATTATATTTTGTTAACTTTGCTCCTCTTGCGGGGAGCTGAAAGCATAACGTTTCTTCTGCAAAGATTTGCAATAATCATACCTTGCGTTGATTCCTCATAGGGAGCGCAAGGTCTGCAAAAAATCGGTGAAAACAAAATCAACGGCAATATAAAATGGCAAAGCAGATAACAAAAAGGTCGGAAAATTATTCCCAATGGTACAATGATCTGGTTGTAAAGGCGGATTTGGCCGAACAGTCGGCGGTAAGAGGCTGCATGGTCATAAAACCGTACGGTTATGCGATATGGGAGAAAATGCAGCGCACGTTGGACGATATGTTCAAGGCTACGGGACATTACAATGCTTATTTTCCCCTTTTTATCCCTAAATCATTCTTCAGCCGTGAAGCCGAGCACGTGGCAGGTTTCGCCAAGGAATGTGCAGTGGTGACCCATCACAGGCTCATGAACGATCCTGACGGAAAGGGTGTGGTGGTGGATCCCGATGCGAAGCTTGAAGAAGAACTCATAGTGCGTCCCACCTCGGAAACCATAATCTGGAGCACATACAAGAATTGGATTACATCCTGGAGAGATCTTCCGATACTCTGCAACCAATGGGCGAATGTCGTGAGATGGGAAATGCGTACCAGGCTTTTCCTCCGTACCGCGGAATTCCTCTGGCAGGAAGGGCACACCGCCCATGCGACTGCGCAGGAAGCTCAGGAGGAGACCGAGCGCATGGTTCACGTATATGCTGACTTTGCACGCAATTTTCTCGCCCTTCCGGTGATAGTCGGCCACAAGAGTCCGAACGAACGTTTCGCCGGCGCCCTGGATACCATGACGATTGAGTCCATGATGCAGGACGGAAAGGCGCTTCAGGCCGGGACTTCCCATTTTCTGGGGCAGAACTTCGCCAAATCTTTCGACGTGCAGTTCACCGACAAAGAAGGAAAGCAGCAATATGTGTGGGCTACGTCATGGGGAGTTTCCACGCGCCTCATGGGTGCGCTGGTCATGGCTCATGGCGATGACAACGGACTTGTTCTTCCTCCGAAGCTTGCTCCCATACATGTCGTCATGGTCCCCATATACAAGAATGAGGACGAAATGAAAGCCATTTTGGACAAAATGGACGAAATCGGCAAGGTGCTTCAGTCGAAGGGGCTTAGTGTAAAGATTGACAGCCGTGACACCTTGCGCCCCGGATTCAAGTTCGCCGAGTGGGAACTGAAAGGGGTGCCCGTGCGCATAGCCATGGGGCCGAGAGATCTGGAGGCCGGTACGGTCGAGGTTCACAGAAGGGACACCATGGAGAAGAAGAACATGGGTGTGGAAGAGTTTGAAAACTCCGTGTCAGCTCTGATGGATGACATACAGGCTACCATCTACAGGAAAGCTCTGGATTATCGTGAGTCGCGTGTCGAGAAATGTGATTCGTGGGAAGAGTTCAAAGCCAAAATCGGAACGGGCAAGTTCCTTCTGTGCCATTGGGACGGCACTCCTGAGACCGAGCAGAAAATCAAGGACGAGACCAAGGCTACCATACGCTGCATACCGGTCGATTCCTATGTCTGCGAGGAGGAAGGCAAAGACATCTATTCAGGAAAGCCTTCAAGCCGCCGTGTCGTGTTCGGCATAGCATATTGATTTGTACGGAAGGTACTTGCAGACCATGAAAAGAGTCCTGACTATGCTCCTGCTCATGATGGGCGTAAGCGTGTCCGCCCAGGAGCTTACAGATGCGCAGAAAGCTGCGGCGGCTGCGGCGGCCGCCATAGCGGAAGCTCCCAAGGAGGTGGCGAAAGCTCCGAAACCGGTCTATTGGAAAAGCTCTCTGATGACCAACATAAACTTCATCCAGAGTTCGTATGACAACTGGGCGAAGGGAGGCTACGACAACTTTTCCGTGAGCGGATACATCGACGCGAATGCCAATTACAAGAAGGAAGTTCTGTACTGGAACAACCGTCTCCAGCTCGACTACGGATTCATCTATTCCGAGGACAAGCCGATAATGCAGAAGAACAAGGACAGAATCCTGTTCGAGAGTTCGGCCGGTTCGCAGATTACCAAAACTCTCAGCTATACCGGCAAGTTCACCTTCCTCAGCCAGTTTACGGACGGATATACCTACAATACTCCTACGGATCTTCCTGAAGGACAGGAAAAACCTGCCAAGAGGGATTGGAAAAACGCTCGTACGCTAAAGTCCGCATTGTTCTCCCCAGCGGTGGTCACGCTCGGTGCCGGTATGACGTGGAGTCCCAATGCATGGCTCAGCACTACCCTTACACCTGTGACGGGAGGCTTCACCATCGTGGCGGACAAGTCCTTGAGAAATGTTTATGGCATGGAGTTCAAGAAAGGGCACGGTGAAGAGGAACTTGTAAAGGAAAAAGGCGGACTCGTGCAGAACGGAGACATAATGAGGGCAATCCGTTTCGAATTCGGTGCGCAGTTCTCCATGGACGCCAAAGTCAAAATAAATGACAACTTTCAGGCAAGCACGCAGCTGATACTGTTCTCGAACTATCTCCACAATCCGCAGAATTTCAGGGTGAACTGGGACAACCGTTTCATGTGGAAGGTAGCCAAGTATTTCTCGGTGAACCTTTCCACCAGTCTCGTGTATGATGACACCGTCCTGATTTACAATGAGGAACATGAAAACGGGTTCAGGGCGACCCAGTTCTACGAAGCTCTCCAGTTCGGATTCTCGTACACTTTTTCTTCGGACAGGAAATAATGGATCTGCAGCTGCGGTTTGAATCTTTGGCAAAGCTTCTTTTTCGTGACGGGGAGAAGATCATGCTCGCCGTAAGCGGCGGCATGGATTCCATGTGCATGGCGGAGCTTTTCCATTCATGCGGACTGTCGTTTTCGGTAGCCCACTGCAACTTCCATCTGCGCGGAAAGGAAAGCGACGGGGACAGTGACCTCGTGGAGAAGTGGTGTGCGGAGAGGAACATAGTCTTCTACAGAAAGGATTTCGACACGTCCGCTTATGTGGCGGAGAAGAGAATCAGTGTGGAGATGGCTGCCAGAGAACTGCGCTATGTGTGGTTTGACAAACTGTGCACGGGCTGCGGCACCGGATGCATAGCTGTGGCCCATAATGCCAATGACAATGCGGAGACGTTGATGCTCAATATGCTGCGCGGTACGGGAGCGAAAGGGATGTGCGGTATGCACGTCGAGTCCGCTCTTCCTGTTCCGGGGTCCGGCATACGGCTTGTGAGGCCTCTGCTCGGTTTTTCCAGGAAGGATATCGAAGACTTCGTTAAAGAGAGGGGAGTCCCTTACAGAAACGACAGCACCAATGCGCTTACTGAATACAAGAGAAACAAAATCAGGCATCTGGCGTTCCCTGTATTCGAAGCGGTCAACCCGTCTTTCCTGGGGGCTTTCGCCAGGGACATGGCCAATGTCCGCCAGGTTACGGAAATTGCGGACTCGTATTTTATGTCGGTCCGTCCCGATCTTGTTCGGGAGGAGTCTCCCGAGGAACTGCATGTGGATGTGAATGCCCTAAGGAAAGTCAACCATCCGGAATATGTCGTTTACAGACTGCTTGAACCTTATGGGTTTTCGTCTTCCGAGGTGGAGTCGCTTCTTTCCATGATGGAGTCCGGCGGAACTTTTTCCGGAAAGAGGCTCCATGCGGAGGAGTGGACTCTTCTGACTTCATCATCTGAGATTGTGATTGTGAAGAAGGGCGGCGGCAGGTTCTCTTGTCCGGCTGACTTTTCTGAAATAAAGGAAGGCGAGGACAGCATGGTAATAGAAGGAGAGGGGGAGTTTGAGTTCGGAGGGAAGAAGTTTTCGGTGTCAGTCGTGGACAGGGACGAAATCTTATCGCTCAGACAGCCTTCCGGCGTGAGCATCGCCGATGCGGAGGTCCTGACCTTTCCCTTTCTTGTCAGAAAGTGGAAGGCCGGAGACTGGATGATTCCCCTCGGTATGCATGGACGGAAGAAGTTGAGCGACATGTTCACGGATCTCAAGTTTTCCATTTCCGACAAAGCCGGAGCGCTGGTCGCCGTTTCTCCGGGGATGAATGCTCCCGATGAGGAAAGACGTGTGCATGTGGCGGCTCTCATCGGATACAGAGTAGATGATAAAATAAAGGTCGGCGGGAAAAGCCGAAAAATTATGGTCATCCGCATTGGAATTGACCGGGGGACATTGTAAATTGCCAAGATGAGGTTTTAATAAGAAATATCATGTCAGTACAGAAACCATCCATTCCAAAGGGTACGCGTGATTTCGGCCAGAGTGAAATGGCCGAGCGCAACTATATATTCGACACCATCAGAAGTGTTTACAGGTCTTTCGGATATGCTCAGATAGAGACTCCCGCCATGGAGAACCTGTCCACCCTCATGGGCAAGTACGGAGAGGAAGGGGACAAGCTGCTTTTCCGCATTCTCAACTCCGGAGACGCCTTTTCAGCCGTCAGTCCGTCTGAGTGTGTCAGGGAAGACGGTACCTTCGACAGCAAGTCCGTCACGTCCAAAGTCTGCGAAAAAGGGCTCAGGTATGATCTGACCGTCCCCTTCGCGCGATATGTAGTGCAGCACCGTGCCGAAATCACATTTCCCTTCAGGCGTTTCCAGATTCAGCCCGTGTGGAGGGCCGACAGACCCCAGAAAGGACGTTACCGTGAGTTCTATCAGTGTGACGCTGACGTGATTGGCAGCAAGTCGCAGATCAATGAGCTTGAGCTTGTCCAGATTGTGGACGAGGTGTTTGACCGTCTGGGAATCAATGTCCTGATCAAGATCAACAACAGAAAGCTTCTTGCGGGACTTGCCGAGATAGCCGGTTTCCCCGACAAGGTCGTGGACATAACGGTGGCCATAGACAAGATTGACAAGATAGGATTGGATGCGGTCAAGGCTGAGATGCGTGAAAGGGGACTGACGGATGCCGCCGTTTCGGTCATAGAGCCTGTCCTGGGAATGAAGGGCAGCAATGGTGAAAAACTTTCGCTGATGCGTGAAATGATGTGCGGTAACTCTCCTTCCGGAATCGTTTCCGAAGAAGGTGTGAAGGGTGTTGACGAACTGACCGAGCTCTTCTCCTACATTGACTCCGCCGCTGTCAGGCAGAAGGTTGAGATTGATCTTTCGCTTGCCCGTGGGCTGAACTATTATACCGGAGCCATTTTCGAAGTCAAGGCTCTGGATTTCCCTATCGGAAGCATATGCGGCGGCGGAAGGTATGACAACCTGACCGGCATTTTCGGTCTGCCTGGCATGTCCGGAGTCGGCATTTCATTCGGAGCTGACAGAATCTACGATGTGCTCAAAGGGCTCGGCAAGTTTCCGGCCGGACTGGCTTCTTCCACGACTCTTCTGTTCGCGAACATGGACGGGGCTGCGCTCCCTTACATCATAGATGTGGCCCGTTCGCTGCGCCGCAGGGGAGTCTCATGCGAGATTTATCCTGACGGAGGCAAGCTTAAAAAGCAGTTCGAATATGCCGGGCACAAGTCCATACCGTTCATTTCCATAATCGGAGGAGATGAGGTCTCATCCGGTACAGTGAACGTGAAAAATCTTTCTTCCGGCGAACAGAAGAGTTTCACGCGGGACGCGCTCGATGATATTATCGGATTTCTAAAATAAAGGCATGTTTTTAGGGCGATAGTTTGATTCTTAAAAAAAACTCGCTATATTTGCTGAACAAACATCGCGGGGTAGAGCAGTTGGTAGCTCGTCGGGCTCATAACCCGGAGGTCGGAGGTTCGAGTCCTTCCCCCGCTACTGAGATTGAGGATGACTGAAAAGTCATCCTTTCTTTTTTATAGGTTATTGATGTTATGGATACGAGATTGAATTTTGTTTTCCCCGGGCAGGTTTCCGTTTTCTTCGGAGCCGGACAGTTGAACAATCTGCACACTTTGCCTATGCCCGGCAAAAAAGCCCTTGTGGTCATCTCCAACGGAAAGTCCACCAGAGCGAACGGCTACCTTGACAGGACACTCGAGCAGCTGGAGCTGGCAGGAGCCGGAACTGTCGTGTATGACAATATCCAGCCGAATCCGACGAAGGAGAATGTCGAGAAGGGAGCGAAGGTGGCAAATGCGGAAGGCTGCGATTTCGTGGTGGCTTTGGGCGGAGGCTCCGTAATGGATGCCGCCAAGGTCATAGCGATAAACGCTGCCAATCCGGGAGACCTGTGGAACTATGCCGGTGGAAGGACAGGAAAAAATCTTGTTCCCGCAAACTCTCCGCTCCCGTGGATAGCTGTCACCACTACGGCCGGGACCGGATCGGAGGTGGACTGTGCAGGAGTGATTACCAATCCCGAAACCAATGAGAAACTTGGAATCGGAGATCCGAGGGCTTTCGCCGTATACGCCATAGTGGACCCGGACCTGATGATGACAGTTCCTCCGAAATATACTGCCTATCAGGGGTTCGATGCTCTTTTCCATTCTCTTGAAGGATACGTCAGCGACCGTAGCAACCTTTTTTCGGATATGGTACAGGAAGCGGCCATACGCAATTGCGGAAAGTATCTTCCCATAGCCTGCAATGACGGGACGGACAAGGAAGCGAGGGCAAGGATGGCTTTTGCAAACACCATGAGCGGCTACTCCATGGATACGAGCTCGTGTACGGCCGAGCACAGCATCGAGCACGCTATGAGCGCCTATCACGAGAACCTGCCTCACGGAGCCGGACTGATAATGATTTCCGAAGCTTATTTCTCGGCCGTGATAGACAGACACGTTTGCGATGACAGGTTTGTGAACATGGCATTATTCCTCGGCAAAGAGGATGCTTCAAAGCCGGAAGATTTCATCACGGCCTTGCTGGATCTGCAAAAAGCCTGCGGGGTGGCGGACCTCAGGATGTCGGATTACGGCATCGTTCCGGAAGAATTCGATGACATGGCGGCAAATGCCATCGAAGTGATGGGAGGTCTGGTTGCCAGAGACCGCAGGCCTTTCAACCATGACGAAATCGTGGAGATTCTGCACCGTTCCTACAGGTAGCTTCTACTGAGTTGTTTTGCTGCTGCTTGTAAAAGTAAATATGTCGGTTTTTCCGTCAAATGCTTTTGCGGCAAAATCCTTCAGGGCAGCGGGGCTTACTGAATCCAGGATTTCGTTGTAGTTTTCCGGAGCCCAAGGATTGTACCCGTCCTGAATGAAACTGATGAGAGCGGATGAGACGTAGCTGTTGTAGTTTTTCCGCTGCTCATCGGTTTTGTACAGGTTCATCACCGTACTTCTGATTTCGTCTTCTTTTACTTCTTCTTTGGTGACAAGTTCAATTTCTTGGAAAACTGCTTCCTTGAGTTGGGCCAGCCTGAGAGGATCGCATTGGAATTCAATCGTGTAATTGGTATTCTCGCGCGGTCGTTTGTTCTCCCAGCCCCTCGTGTATATGCCGTATGTACCTCCTTCACGTTCCCGTATGCGCGAGGTCAGCCGTTTGCCGAGCACGTCCTGCAGAACTTTCGTGTAGAGGCTGGATTTTGGGGAAAACTCCATTTCACGGCTTAGATATATCTTTACAGATGCTTTTGGGATAGAGTTTCCGACATAGACCTCTTTGTGCGTCCTTCCAGCCGGAATATTGAGTCCGCGGTCGATGTATCCGTCTTCGCGCCAAGTGGAATGAAGTGAGCCTATGTATTTTTCCGTGAGAGTGCGGAGCGTGTCGGCACTTATGTCACCGGTGAAGATGAATGTGAAGTCCGATGCATCCTGTATTCTGTCACGGTATACTTTTTCTATCTGGCTTAGCCTGATGGAGCGCATGTCATCGGCACTTATCAGTTTCACACGGTTCTTGCAGGCGACGGATGCGAGCCTCAGAGAGTCGGCGACTGTTTTTTGCGGTGAATCC
>CAYWPV010000042.1:0-12260 GCA_964460265.1 uncultured Muribaculaceae bacterium
CCAGTATCCATCGTTGTCTCTGAATGTGCTGAAGCCGCTTTCCGCGCTGACGCCCGCGCCGGAAAGGACGGCCATTTTTTTCTTGGACATATCTTTAGAGTGTTTTCAGTTTACAGGCAGTATGCCAAGCCTATGCCATTTCGAAGTAATATTTTCTCGCCCAGTACTCGAAAAGCGGGTCTTCAAGGACTGCGCTGTCCCCGGGCCCGAAAACCACGATTTCTTTCTTCGCCAGAGCGTCTTTCAGCCTTTTGACGTTCGCCGAGGAATTCAGGCCATAGCGGGAAATGATTTCGGAAGAGGAAAACCTGCTGACGCCGTCCAGAATCGCTTTCAGAAGATTGACCTGAAAAGTGGTGAGGTCGTTCATTGTGGAAATGAAGCGGGGCTTGTTGATTGCGAGCAATGCTTCCAGTGCGTCCATGAGGGTGCTCTCTACGATGTATCCCTTGGACATGGAATCACATACGGCGATAAAATGGTTGATGTAGCCGAGGTGATTCCGGAATAGTCTGCACATGCCAAGGAGAAGTTCGCGCTCGACAATCTTGCCTCCTATCAGAAAGCCTTTTACGATATGTTCTATTATGTCCCTTTCGCTGACCTGTGAAAGGGAGAAGCGCTGGACTTGCCTGTAGAAAAAACGTTTGTCTTCGAATATTGCCTTCATGGCGTTTACCATGCAGCCGCAGAAAATGAAACTGCATTTCGTGCCCTGTCCGCATGCGGTTTCGCCGAACATTTTTTCCATTGCTCTGCAGACCCCGTCTCCGTCTTCAGTGAGGGCAATGTTCTGGAACTCATCCATGATCATTAGCATCGTCACGCCCCTTTCTTCCGCAAGGGCCAGGGGGAGGCGCAGCATCCTTTCCATGTCTTTTCCGTCGGTGTCCCAGTTGAGGGAAACAATGGAGCCGTTCTCTGAGTAACGGGCCGGATCAAATATGAAATGTGTTCCTTCGAGATGCCGTCCGATGATGTCTCTGTATTCATCGGGAGATGAGGCGACCGTTTTGATGGCCGTTGTCCCGTATCTGAGCAGAAAGTCGTTGACGCTCCGTATGTTGATCAGGGAAAACTGGCCGACGGAGAATTGCTTCCCGGTGATTCTCAGGTTGAACAGGGTCTGCTGTATGAGAGAGGTCTTGCCGCTGTGCGGAGTGTCGTACAGCGCTATGTGTTCTCCCTGTGCTATCAGATTTCCGAGCACCGTGCAGTCTTCTTTCCGTCCTATGAAGTCCTTGCCGGTTACGTAGTTGTCGTATATGAATGGAGAGTTCATCGGAAAACATTTTTGTTAGCCAATATACGCATTTTTAGCCGTAAGTGTGCAACAGATTCGGCATGCGGACGAAAAAACTTTTTGGTCTGTTTTTAACTTTGTTTCGGCAAAGCCTTTGCGAATTGAAAATGAATTCCTAAATTTGCAGTCTGTTTGATAATTATGGCCGCTGAGCTCGGAAAGGGCCGCCCCGGGGAGCGGACGCTTACGGCCGAAACTTTTAGAGTTTATTGAAAAAGATGTACGCAATCGTTGACATCGCCGGTCACCAGTTCAAAGTCGAAGCCGGCTCGACAATCTTCTGCAACCGTCTCTCGGCGAAGAAAGACGAGCAGGTTGAGTTCAACAAAGTGCTCCTTATCGACAATGAAGGGGCGGTCAAGGTAGGTGCTCCATACGTGGACGGCGCCATCGTGAAGGCCACCGTTCTCGCCGATGACGTAAAGGCGAAGAAAGTTCTTGTATTCAAGAAAATCCGCCGCAAAGGCTTCCAGAAACTGAATGGACACCGTCAGAAACTGTCCCAGATCAGAATCGACTCAATCGCTTAATTTAACAGGAGGAAAACATTATGGCACATAAGAAAGGTCAGTCAAGTTCAAAGAACGGTCGTGAATCACATAGCAAACGACTCGGACTCAAGAAGTTCGGCGGTGAGGTCGTGAAGGCCGGGAATATCATTGTCCGTCAGAGGGGCACGGTCCACAATCCTTCCACCAATGTCGGCATGGGCAAAGACCATACTCTTTACGCTCTTGTTGACGGCACTGTCAAGTTTACCCGCAAGAAAGACAGCAAATCTTTCGTTTCTGTAGTTCCTTTCGAGAACTGAGCGGTTCATTGACACGGAAAACGAGGATTGCGCTTCACTGAAGACGCGCAGTCCTTTTTTGTATTTAAAACATAAATTACGATGCTGACCCTAAAATTGCTCCGCGATGATCCGCAGTACGTCATACGTAAGCTTGCGGTCAAGAATTTTGACGCGAAAGAAATAGTAGA
The DNA here is from genome assembly GCA_964460265.1 of uncultured Muribaculaceae bacterium. GTDB lineage: Bacteria > Bacteroidota > Bacteroidia > Bacteroidales > UBA932 > Cryptobacteroides. The sequence continues at coordinate 2,285 of CAYWPV010000042.1, forward strand.
GAACATTATAGAACTTGACGCCAACAGACGCTCCCTCCAGACGGAAAGCGATGCGCTTCTTGCAAAACAGAAAGTCTTGTCCGCCCAGGTAGGCAAGCTTATGAAAGAAGGCAGGAAAGAGGAGGCGGAGACAGTCAAGAAAGAAGTGTCCGCCATGAAGCAGAAGTCCGGAGAGCTTCTTGCCAGGGCTGACGAGAACAACAGGGAACTGGAGGCTAAGCTGGTCCTTCTTCCGAACATCCCCAACGACCTCGTCCCGGAAGGAAAGAACTCCGACGACAATCTCGTGGTAAAGATGGGGGGACCGGAGCCGAATCTACCTGCGGATGCGCTTCCACACTGGGAACTCTGCAAGAAATATGACATCATAGACTTCGACTTGGGTGTCAAGATTACCGGTGCGGGCTTTCCCGTATACAAGGGAAAGGGGGCGAAGCTTCAGAGGGCTCTCATCAATTTCTTTCTGGACCGGAACACTGCCGCAGGATACAAGGAAGTGGAACCGCCGGTTCTCGTAAACGCCGCGTCCGGATTCGGAACAGGTCAGCTGCCTGACAAGGAAGGCCAGATGTACCATGCCAACCTCGATGACTTCTACCTTGTACCCACGGCTGAAGTGCCTGTGACCAATATCTTCCGTGACGTGATTCTGGGAGCGGACGATTTCCCTCAGAAACTTACGGCATATACGCCCTGCTTCCGCCGCGAAGCCGGATCGTACGGAAAGGATGTAAGAGGCCTGAACCGTCTGCATCAGTTCGACAAGGTGGAGATAGTCAGGGTTGAGAGGCCTGAGAATTCATACGCCGCGCTGGACGAGATGATCGCCCATGTCGAGGGTCTTGTCAACGAACTTGGACTGCGTTACAGGATTCTGCGCCTGTGCGGCGGAGACCTGAGCTTCACTTCCGCCATAACTTATGATTTCGAGCTCTGGTCAGCGGCCCAGGGAAGATGGCTCGAGATTTCGTCCGTCTCCAATTTTGAAACCTATCAGGCGAACCGTCTGCACCTGCGTTACAAAGATGAAAACGGGAAGATGCAGCTTTGCCATACTCTGAACGGCAGTTCTCTGGCCCTTCCGCGTGTGGTTGCAGCGCTGCTCGAAGATAACCAGAAGGAAGACAGGATAGTGATTCCTGAAGTTCTCAGACCATATACAGGATTCGACTGCATCGACTGATGAAGGAGAGCAGGACTGTAATAGGAATCGACCCCGGAACCAATCTGCTTGGCTTCGGGGTTATTGAAATTGAGAAGAAGGGGCTTTCTTTTGTGGATATGGGGGTTATAGACCTGCGGAAAGAGAAAGATCCCTATGTCAAACTGCGCCGTATCTATGACGAAGTGTCGCAGTTGTGCAGCTTCTACAATCCCGATGACATGGCGGTCGAATCTCCTTTTCTGGGCAAGAATGCCCAAGTGATTTTCAAGCTCGGAAGAGCCCAGGGAGCGGCAATCATAGCGGCTGCGGAGAAAGGAGCGTCGGTGTTCGAGTACTCTCCCAGAAAAGCCAAAATGTCCATAACGGGCAACGGGGCCGCATCCAAGGAGCAGGTGGCGGTCATGATAAAAAAGACACTGGGAATCAATATCGAAGAAAAATATCTGGATGCCACGGATGCTCTTGCCATAGCGGTGTGCCATTACTGTCAGCTGACCAATCCTCTGTCCAGTACGGCAGCTTCCACCAGCTGGGCACGATTCGTGGCGGACAATCCGGACAGGGTCCGGAGCTCCGTGTCACGGAAGATTCAGCCCCCGGAGTCAAAAAAAACAGGTAAGATTTAAACCATCGTAGGCGTTTTTTGTCTAAAGAACTGTGAAATGACGGCTGAAGGCTGTCTCAACAAATGTCAATAATGGTTTTTAGCAGTGTGAAGAAAGGCGCGGCCCTTGTTTTTGCCGTATTATGTCTGGCTCTTTCCTTGTCCGTCCCGGCAATTGCTCAGACGACAGGGAAAATCAGTTTGAAACTTTCAGATTCATCGGGAGGGGAGGCGGTTCCGTTCGCCACGGTGTCCCTTACCCGGAGCGGAGAGAGCAAAGTGTACAAATACGTGCTCAGCGATGCGGAAGGAAAGGCGTCTTTCGAAGGCATTCCGGCCGGTTCCTATGTGATAAAGGCGGAACTTCTCGGATACAGGGAGTTTTCCAAGGAAATCAGGGTCAACGGAGACCTTGCTCTCGGAGATGTGAAGATGGATCCGGACACTAAGACTCTGGACGCTGCAAGCGTTTCGGCGGTCGGAAATCCGATTGTGATAAAGAAGGACACCATCGAGTATTCGGCATCTTCGTTCAAAACTACTGACAATGACATGCTTGAGGAGCTGCTTAAGAAACTGCCGGGTCTGGAGATTGACGAGGACGGTTCCATCACTTCCAACGGAGAAACGGTTTCCAAGATATATATAGACGGAAAAACGTTTTTTCTGGATGACCCTCAGCTTGCATCAAAGAACATTCCTGCCAAAATCGTCGACAAGGTAAAAGTAGTGAAAAAGAAGTCCGATCAGGCGCAGTTTACCGGAATTGACGATGGCAATGAAGAAACGGTCATAGACCTTTCCATACAGAAGGGCATGATGAACGGGCTTTTTGGAAATGTCCTTGCGGGAGCCGGACATGACATGCTTTCCTCTTCGGACGAGGACGAAATAGGAAACGGAGATGCAAGGTATCAGAGTTCCGTCTTTGTCGGGAAGTTTACGGACAAGAACCAGGTAAGCGTGATTCTGAATGCCAACAACGCCAATAACCGCGGGTTCAACGACATGGCGGGAGGCATGATGCGGGGAATGCGTGGCGGCGGAGGCGGCATGGGCCAGGGCGGCGGCGGGTTCGGCAACGGAAACGGCATCACTTCCTCATGGATGGGAGGAATAAACGGAAGCACAAATCTGTTCAGCGGCAAAATGGACCTGCAGGGCAATTATCTGTACAACGGCTCCCGCAATTACCTTGAAGAAAGCAGCGATCTTACCTACTACAACGACGGCGACGCCCTGTTCAACAACAATCAGGTCAAATCCGGCACGAGCCATACCAATACCTACGGACACAGGTTCGGAGGCAGGATGGAACATGAATTCTCCAAGAGCACTTCCGTCATTTTCGAGCCGCAGTTCAGGTTCGGAAATGGCGATTATGACGAAAACAGTCTTTTTTCCGTCAACAAGGTTTACAAGGACAGCGGTGAGAAGGTGTTGAGCAATAGAGGTTTCAACAGCAATTCCGGAAACAGTGACTCGAAATCGGCCAGCGGTTTCCTGCTTTTCCGCCAGAGGATAGTCAAGCCGGGACGGACATTGTCGTTCAACCTCAACTATAATTTCAGCGACAATACTCTGGACGGCTTCAACCAGTCGCAGACCGACAATTATGCCGATGACGGCATCACCCTGCTCGGGATAACCAAGGTGAACCAGCGCTTTGAACAGGACAGCAGGGCAGCGTCCCTGAGAGGGCGTCTCACCTATACCGAGCCTCTCGGCAAAGGTTTCTTTGTGGAAGGCAACTATGAGCTCGGATGGAGCAGGAATGTTTCCGACAAGGACACATGGGACAGCGGGGTCACCAGCGATGATTTCATCAACGACAGGGCGTACGACAGAAACGGTGAAACATACAGCGACACATATTCCAGCCGCATCGTCAACCGTTATGTCAACCAGCGCATCGGGGCCAATCTCATGTTTCAGAATGACAAGCTGCATGCTCAGCTCGGATTCGGAGCTAACCCTACGGACACCTACAACGAGACCAACGGAAAGACTTACAAGGACAATGTCGTGAACTGGGCCCCGCAGGCCATGCTTTTCTATGACAGGGACGAAAATACCAACATGCGGCTGTTCTATTTCGGGAACTCCTCTCAGCCGTCCACGAGCCAGCTCATGAGCGTGCCGGACAATACCGACCCCATGAATGTCTCCTTCGGTAACATAAACCTCAAGCCATATTTTTCCCATTCCTTCAGAGCTGAGTTCCGCAGGTCGAACAGGGCCACATACTCCTCCCTCAACCTTTCTCTTGACGGAGGACTTGTGCAGAACCCTATCGTGAACGCGTCGTGGTATGATGCCAACCAGGTGCAGTACTCGATGCCTGTGAACGGACATAATTCCGGAAACATTGCTGCCCGGCTTATGTTCAACACTCCCATAGCCAGATCAAACTTCTCCGTGTCTACCTTTACGAACGCGCGTTATTCCAAATCGTCCTCGTATTCAGCCGGAACCGGCAGGATAGACATGTCCGGATATTATGACTCGTCAACTCAGCATTTCGATTATGACAGTTTTTTCGCGGACATTCCGGACATAGACAAATCCGATGCCTTCATACTGAACAGGAACCAGAGCCTGAGTCTTTCGGAGAGACTGAGGTTTACATACAGAAGCGATCTCGTGGAACTTCAACTTGGAGGACGTACAAGGATGACCAGGACATGGAACACGTTCAAGGCCGGGCAGGGCTCGGACGGTCTCCTGTGGAACAATCAGCTCAGCGGTTCCATGAACTGGACTTTCAACACCGGGACAGGATTCGTGGCGGATGCCGACTACAACTGGTACGACGGATATACGACACAGCCTAAACCTGAGTTTGTCCTCAACGCCCAGATCAGCCAGCTTATACTGCACAACAATGTCACTCTTGCAGTCAAGGCCTATGATATCTTAAACCAGTCCAAGAACGTGTCTCCGAGCAACGGATCGAGATACGATGGAGAGATACTTAACAATACTCTCAAACGCTACGTCATTTTCTCCGTGACCTTCCGTTTCGGTACGATGGGCGGACGTAGGGGCGGACGCATGAGAGGTCCGGGAGGACCCGGGATGAGGGGACCCGGCATGGGCGGTCCGGGCGGTCCTCCTCCGGGCAGGTAGCGACGGCGCTATTCTGTCGCCCCTGTGGCGTGCCTGTAGATGTCCTGTATCACCAGACCTGAAAGCGTGAATCCGAAAATTGCTGTCACGGAAGCCGTCGTTCCGTTGATGGAGGCCTTGTTCCAAAGATCGGTCTCGCTTCGTGCGCAGCTTCCCCTGTTGGTCAGGACTTCGTCATCGAACACGCACAGAAACTTTTTCTGCGGCAAGGTTCCGTTTCTTTTGAACTTCTTCCTGATGGCCGATGCGAGCGGGCAGCCGCGGACAGCCCAGAACTCGGCGACCCTTATTCTGGCCGGATCTATCTTGAGGGCAGCTCCCATTGATGAAAAGAATGTCGCTCCGCTTTCACATGCCCTCAGAATCAGCTCCGCCTTGTTCTTAAGGCTGTCGACCGCATCTATCACGTAGTCGAAAGAGTCAAGATTGAAGTCCGCGCCTGATTCGGCCGAATATACCTTCTTGATAGGGACTATTTCCGCATCGGGATTGATTTCTGCGAGCCTGTCCCTGAGAGCATCGACTTTCGGTCTGCCTATGGTTCTGACCGTCGCCATTCCCTGACGGTTTATGTTGGAGACGCTCACGTCATCGGCATCCACGATCGTTAGATGCCCTATGCCGCTTCTTATCAGGCCTTCGGCGCACCAGCTTCCCACTCCGCCGACACCGAGCAGTATGACCCTGGTTTCAGCGAGACGTTCCATCACATCCTCGCCGAGAAGCAGTTCAGTCCTGTTGAAAATTGTTTTCCTGTTTATTTCCATTTTTTGTGACAAGTCTGACAATCATCGCCAAGCCAAGCAGGCAGAAAATCATCACGCAAATCCTTCCCGTTATGTCACCCTCTCTGGCAAAGAAGGTAAGCCTGCCGTTCAGGTTTACGGTTCCGGAAAGTTCCGTCCGTTCGTTCCATGCGGTCTTCTCAAGCACATTGCCTTTCTGGTCGATGAATGCCGATATCCCTGTGTTGGCACATCTTGCGATGTCCCTTCTCTGTTCGATGGCTCTCAATGATGCATAGCTGAGATGTTGCCTGTAACCGGGCGTGTCGCCCCACCATGCGTCATTGGTGATTATGGCCAGCATTTCGGCACCGGCACGGGAATAACCGCTGCAGTATTCTCCATAGACCGATTCGTAGCATATTGGCGTGCCCACGGCTATGCTCTTACCGTTTCCGTTCACGTGGAGTACGGATACCTCATCCTGTCCTATGCATCTTCCCATGAGGCCGCCGAGCAGATCGTCTATCTTGCAGAACAGCGCAGGGTAAGGCGTCATCTCCACGCCCACCACGAGCTTGCTTTTGTGGAATATTTCCGTCCTTCCGCTGCCGTCGGCAACGAGGGCTGAGTTCCGTGATTCCATCCATAAGCCGTCATCCGCCTTCCTTGCTGTCACCGAAGGCCTCTTGTGAGATTCGGTGTATTCGCGAGCGGAAGCTCCGAAAATGAGGTTGACCCCTTTGTAATTCTTCAGCAGCGAATTGAATCGCCTCCATGTAGTTCCTGCACTTATGTCATTGACGACCACGTCGTTCGTGAAAGTCTCCGGGGCAAGAAGCAGCAGGGGTTTTTCATCCTCCGGCTTTCTGTCTTTCAGAGCTTCGGTTATCTCCTCTTCCAGAATGGCGTTCTGCTGGCTTTGCGTAAGTAGGGAGAATTTCTGATAGGGGTCTATGTCCGGCTGAAGGATGGTGACCTCCAGAGGAGCATCGCTTTCCCTGTAGTTGTGTCCTATGGCCGCGGAAGCAATCATCGGGGCGAAAACCGTTATCGCCAGAGCGGATATCGCCGCGGCTTTGGCTTTGCTGTTCCATGCGTAGAAACTTCCGTCGGCGAAAGAATACATGAGTCCGAAGATTCCCAGATTGGAGGCCCATACCCACAGGGAACCGCCGAGCGTCCCCGTGTATTCATACCATTGGACGAGGGATGTAGTCCTTGCGAATGCGTTGCCGAGCACGAGCCACGGCCAGGAAATCTGAGCCCACTCCAGATAGTATCTTTCCCATGCTATCCATGCCGCGGCCAGGAAAATGTAGGGAAGCGAACCTCGGAACGCTTTTTTGCCGAGCCTGAACAGTCCGAATATCAGGGACATCTGTAATGCGTTGGCCAGTACGGCGAATATGCCCCCGCCGACAGTGGCGTTGCATACCCAGAATGTTGTCAGTGAATTCCACAGTACGAAAGCCCCGTAATGCCAGGGCCATATCCGCCTGATTCCGCAGTTGTCGGCTATCTTGTCCATGCACAGAAGCGGGACGATTGCAAAAAGCGATGCCCATCCGCAGTGGGGGACAAGGTAGGGCACGGACATGAGCAGTGCGAAAAGAACGGCGAGAAACGCCATCAGAAGCTTTTCTTTCCTGAGATTTTCCATGGATGCAAATATACGAAACTTAAGCGCTTTATTGCTATATTTGCAGGTTGTGACTAAAGACAGGGCTACCGATGCTGATCAATCTCCTCAAGGCTTTCCTGATAGGCATATGCGCTTCCGCACCGTTGGGGCCGACGGCCATTTTCATTCTTCAGGTAAGCCTGGGGAAAGGCCGTAAGCCCGGTTTCCTTGCAGGATTGGGCGCCACGACCATGGATACGGTCTATGCTGCGGTGGCTGTTTTTGCGCTGGCCATCGTGTCTTCTTTCATCGAAAGCCACACGACCATGATCATGATTGCTGGCGGACTGATTGTGGCGCTGGTCGGTGCGTCGGCTCTGTTCCTTGACCCGTTCAGGAAGATGCAGCCCGAAAAGGAAGCCGGATATTCGTTGCGGGACTATCTCCAGGCGGTGGCTCTGGTGCTTTCGAACCCTTCGGCGATATTTGTGATGCTGACTCTGTTCGCCTTTTTCGGTGTGGATGCTTCCGTGCATGATTTCAGAGTGGCCCCGATCATCCTTGCCGTAAGCGCCGGTTCGGTGACATACTGGTTCTTTTTCACGCTGCTGTTCGGTTCGCTCAGAAAAAGCTTCAAGCTGCGGACGCTGATTTGGATAAACAGGGTCGGGGGAACGGTCATAATGATTATAGGGATTGCTCTTTTCGCCGAAGGCTGCGTCAGGGCTCTGCTATAGCCTGTTTAGCTGCATGTAAATGTAAATGAATAAGATAAAGATATGGACAACAACAATTCTTCCGGAATGTCTTTCGGAAAATGGCTCGTCAGGAATCTGGCCGGACTGGTTTTGACAGTCCTCGGCATTTCTCTTGCAGCGGGTCTGCTGCTCAAAATGGAGACCCGTCACGGAAAGGAAATCACTGTCCCGGACATGTCCGGGATGAGCGTTTCCGAAGCCAGATACAAAGCTGCCGGGGAAAACCTGAAGATAGAAGTTGCGGACTCGGTCTATATAAGACGCATGGGCAGGGGCCTCGTGTATTCCCAGAATCCGAAAGCCGGGTCCAAAGTTAAAAAGGGCCGCCGCATACTTCTCACGATAAACTCGGTCGTGCCGAAGAAAGTGCAGATGCCCGATCTTGTCGGATATTCCATGAGGCAGGCCAAGGCCGAGCTTCTTTCCCGAGGACTCAATCTCGGTAAACTCATTTATGTGGAAGATATCGCCACCAACAATGTCCTGCGGCAATTGTATGGTTCCAGGGAAATAAAGCCGGGAACGCAGGTGGAAAGCGGTGCCTCCATAGACCTTGTCGTAGGACTTAACGAAGAGGACAACAACGCATTCGTTCCCGATACGAAAGGGTTCAAGTATATGCGTGCCGTGGACGCGATACATGACAGCAATCTGAATTTGGGCAAAGCGGTGTTCGATCCGGCTGTCAAGGATTATGCCGACTCGATAGACGCAGTGGTTTATAAGCAGGTACCCGAAGCGTCTTCCGAAGAGCCTGTCCGGATGGGTACGGAGGTTACGGTGTATCTTTCTCTTGACGCTGTCAGAAAATGAGTTCCGCCAAGAACAGCATGCCGGGTCCGGATGCTCTCTTCGAGGGTGAAGAGACTTTCCTGAACGGCAGCGCGCTTCCTGCAGTTCCCGATTCTGCACAGCAGGGAGATGATGAGCAGGGGATGTTCGAGCATTTCCGCATGAAGGCCGATCCCGGGCAGGCTCCGCTGCGTCTTGACAAATTCATGGCCTCTCATCTCATGGATACGTCACGGAACAGAATCCAGCTTGCGATAAAAAGCGGATATGTAAGAGTCAATGACAGGAACGCCAAGGCGAATCTTATCATAAGGCCGGGCGATGTCATCCGCTTCGTCATGCCGTACCGCCGCAGAGGACTTGAGATTGTCCCTGAGGATATTCCGCTGGATATTGTCTATGAGGATGATGACGTGCTTGTCGTCAACAAGCCTGCCGGCATGGTGGTCCATCCCGGACACGGCCATGCCGACGGCACTCTTGTCAATGCCCTGGCATATCATCTCGGGCTCAGGCAGGGTCCGGATGCGGAGGACGAGCGGATGGGGATTCTTGTGCACAGGATAGATATGGACACTTCCGGTCTTCTGGCAGTTGCGAAAAACGATGAGGCCCAGATGAAGCTTGCGAAGCAGTTCTTTGTCCATTCCATTGAACGCAAATATGTCGCCGTGGTCTGGGGCAATATCGGGGAAGATGAGGGAACCGTGGACAGGAATATCGGCAGAGACCCCAATGACAGGCTCAGGTTCAAAGTCTACGACGATCCTGAAAAAGGAAAGTATGCCGTCACCCATTACAGGGTGCTTGAGCGTTTCGGATTCGTAACGGTGGTGGAATGCCGTCTGGAAACCGGTCGTACGCATCAGATCCGCGTCCACATGTCTTCCATAGGCCATCCATTGTTCGGTGATGCCAGGTACGGGGGAACGGAGATAAGGAGCGGGACCATTTATGCGAAATACAGGCAGTTCATAAAGAACTGTCTGGAGATATGTCCCCGTCAGGCTTTACATGCCAAGACCTTGGGCTTTGTACATCCGCGCAGCGGTGAATTTGTCCGCTTTGACTCTCCGCTTCCTGAAGACATGGCCGCACTGATTGAAAAGTGGCGGCGTTACAGCGCCGAGCTGTTGAAGAGCTGACCGCGCCTTTCCGGAGTAGCGCCTTTCCGGAGTA
>CAYWPV010000042.1:12360-14475 GCA_964460265.1 uncultured Muribaculaceae bacterium
GCCGAGCTGTTGAAGAGCTGACCGCGCCTTTCCGGAGTAGCGCCTTTCCGGAGTAATGCAGGGGATAATCGGAAGAAAAGCAGGGGATAATCGGAAGAAAGAAAAAGGGGACAGGCTATTCGTCCAGCTTGTCCCCTTTGTCGTCATAGAATTCATTTTGCAGGACCGTAAAATCTGCGTCCTCCACGAGGCTGATTTTACATTTGTACTTGCGTTTCCATTTCCCGAGATAGGAGTTTATGAGTCCCCGTGACAGATAGGCCCCCAGAATGGGGCTTGTCTTCAAAGTGAAATTCTTCAGCTTCTTCTCCGTAACATAGTAGGAGAGCCGTCTTTCTATCTGCTCATCTATTAGAAGACTCGGCGCTATCTTGCCGGTCCCGTGGCAAAGCGGACATACTTCGCTCGTGTTTATCTGAGTCACGGGACGCACTCTCTGGCGGGTAATCTGCATCAGCCCGAACTTTGTGAGAGGCAGAATGTTGTGTTTCGCACGGTCGGAACTCATCAGCTCGCACATGTACCTGTACAGTTCATTGCGGTGCTCGCCTGAGTCCATGTCGATGAAATCGACTATCACGATGCCTCCCATGTCCCTTAGCCTCAACTGCCTGGCTATTTCTTCGGCTGCGTATTTGTTGACCTCGAAGGTGTTCTCTTCCTGTTCGTTGGTCTTGGCGCGTGTTCCGCTGTTGACATCCACGACGTTGAGAGCTTCCGTAGTCTCTATCACGAGGTAGGCGCCCTGTTTGAGCGGCACTACCTTTCCGAATGAACTCTTTATCTGTCTTGTTACCTCGAAGTGGTCGAAGATAGGTTCTTTTCCGTCATAGAGCTTCACTATCTTCTCCTGTTCGGGGGAAATCAGGGAAATGTATTTCCTGATGTCCTCGTACTCCTTCTCGTTGTTGACGTAAATGTTTGAAAAGGAGTTGTTCAGCAAGTCCCGTAAAATGGTGGTCGTCTTGCTGTATTCCGTGAAGAGTTCCTGTACGCCTTTTGAGTTTTCAAGCTTTTTCCATGAGCCTTCCCATTTGTTGATCAGCGCCTTGGTCTCCGCGACCAGTATCGCGGCATTTTTGCCTTCCGCGGCGGTGCGGATTATGGCTCCGTAGTTTTTGGGAAGTATGCTCTTTACCAGAGTCTCCAGTCTTCTTTTCTCTTCTCTCGAAGAAATTTTCTGGGAAACGCTCACCCTTTCTGCGAAGGGGAGCAGCACGATGTTTCTTCCTGCAAGTGAAATTTCCGCTGTCAGTCTTGAACCTTTGGTGGAAATCGGTTCCTTGACAATCTGGACTATCACCATCTGATCTTTTTTCAGCACGTTCTCGATTTTGCCTTCCTTTTCCAGGATGGGGCCGAGCTTGATGCCGGAATACAGCTCCTTTGAGTTCGTGTTTTTGTTCGTTTTCCGTACAAACTCATCGAAAGCGTTGAAATACAGTCCAAGGTCCAGATAATGCACAAAGGCTTCCTTTTCATCTCCGATATCCACAAAGGCCGCATTCAGGGCGGGCATTATTTTCTTTACTTTGCCGAGGTACACGTCCCCGACGGTAAAGCCGCGCCCCGATATGGACTCCGTGTTGAATTCGATTAGCCTGTGGTCTTCCTGCAGAGCTATCCGAACTTCAGTCGATTCCACATCGACGATCAGATCTTTTAAAAGTTCCTTCTCTGAATCCATCAGAAATCTCGATTGTTGAAAGAATAAGCGGGGAAAAGACTGCGCTTTCCACCCGGGTAGATTGGAAAAGGGCCTCCGGAACTTCCGGTCAGCCCTTTATTCAGCTAACTGCTAAAATGGCAGACACAGATGACTACTTCTTCTTATGTCTGTTCTTGCGCAAACGTTTCTTACGCTTGTGGGTCGCCATCTTGTGGCGTTTGTGCTTTTTTCCGTTCGGCATATTGTCAAAGTATTAATGATTATTTCTTGACTGCAGCCACGAACACCTTCGCCGGTTTGAAGGCGGGGATATCGTGAGCCGGGATCGTCATAGTTGTATTCTTGGTGATATTTCTGGCTGCCTTTTCGGCTCTGTGCTTGATTATGAAGCTGCCGAAACCTCTGAGATACACGGGCTTGCCCTTTGTCAGAGACTCCTTTATGAC
>CAYWPV010000043.1:0-10668 GCA_964460265.1 uncultured Muribaculaceae bacterium
CCTCATCCGTTCTCTGGAACTTGAACAGGCAGTCTTCTGCGTTTCCCTGTCCGAAGGGGATCTGTCTTCCGATGGCAGGGACAGCGTTTCTTTCCTTTTCTCGGCCGCAGGCAGGAATCCGGCGGATGTGTCCAAATGCGCTTCCGGGGGTGAAATTTCCAGGATAATGCTCTGTCTGAAATTCATGATGGCACGCTATACTGCCATGCCCACCATGATATTCGATGAGATAGATACGGGAGTGTCAGGCAGTGTGGCCGACAAGATGGGCTCCATGATATGCAGGATGGGGGAGTACATGCAGGTGTTTGCGATCACTCATCTTCCCCAGGTGGCCGCCAAGGGCAATGCCCATTATCTTGTGTCCAAGGATATTTCTGACGGAAGAGCCGCCACCTCCATAAGGGAAATCAGCGGAGATGAGAGAGTTATGGAAATCGCCCGTATGCTTAGCGGGGCATCGATAAGTCCGGAAGCCGTAGCCAATGCCAAAGCTCTGCTGAAAAGCTGACGCCCGATGTGCTGCTGAAAAGCTGATGAGTTCCGTCAAGGTTCGTTTACCAGCCTTATCTTGTAGTTCGGCTCGTAGATGATTCTTCTGACTGCGTTGTTGAGGTAGCCTCCGCCGTTTTTCTTTACGAAACGGAAATTGCTCTGAAGTTCGGACACTTCTCCCGTTTCTCCGAGCCTTTCGAACCATCGGCTTCCATATTTCTCCATCGTCTTTGTGAAGAAGCTTGCTATGTCGTGTCCCTGAAATGCGAACTGCGAAGGCTCAGTCCCGAACAGGGCTCTGTATTCCAACAGGAATTGCCTGACTGCGGGCAGGTCATAGTCGATGTAATATGATAGGGACACGTGCGTGTTCAGAGTGTGGAATGTTTCCACATCTATGGTATCGAATGCCCTGATCTTGGAAGAACTGTAGAGAACGAGCCGGTATTTCTTGAATGCAAGCTGGTTCAGGTTCCGTATGGCATCGTTTACAAATGCCTCGTTTTCCGATGCGATCACGATTCTGTTGCAGCCGGTTTCCGTGCAGATGCTCTCCAGCCCCTGGACAGCGTTGCGACCTTCAAGAATGTTATAGGAGTACCGGGAGAACGCCAGGCCTTTCGTATTGAATATTTCATTGATCTTTGCGGCGGTTTCGTCGGCCGAGCCTTTTTCGGAGATGACTGTGATTCTGTCCCCGTAACGCATGTCCGTTTTTATCCATTCGGCCAAATCCCTGTACTGCACATCGTGCGGAGTGGGGGTCTGTATGAAGTACGGATACCCGTCCACGAGGTTTTCGGCTTTCTGGTCAAGCGGAGAAACTATGGGTACTGAACGGGAATCCATTTCCGCTGTCCTGCCCAGATCCTTGGCCGATACGGGACCGATTATCAGGTCTGCGTCCCGGATTTCCGAATAGGGAGGAAGCTGCCCTCCGGCCACATCGTAAACTTTCAGGTTGATGTCTTCGTTTCCTTTGCCTGCGCTGCGCAGTCCCATGAGGAAGCCGCTGTAGAAGTCGAGATTGATGCCGCTGCCGTTACCTTTTGAGTCAAATGGCAGAAGGAGGGCCACGTCCGCATTCTTTTTTGTTCCGAACAGGTCGAAGAATCCCGTTGCCGCGGTGCTGTCAGTCTTTTCCTCCGCACGTCCTTCGCCCCCTTTCCCGTCAGTGCCTCCGTTTGCTCCCGCGTCAGTGTCTCCGTTGGAGCCCGCAATGGGGATGATGAGTTTCATCCTGCGTCTCAGCTTCCTGGAGCTCAGATTGTTGGCCTTCATTATGTCCGTGACGGGCACTCCGTAGAGCCGTGCTATGTCGTCGATGTCTTCATACCATTTCACGACATGTACGGTCTTTTCTCCCGTCTGCTGTCCGCTGCCGTCGTCTTTGACCGCATTGTTTTCTTCCGCTCCTGAGCCGCCTTCTTTCGTCCCTGCTCTGCTTTCTGCCGTTCCTGCGTCGCCTTTCGCTGCCTTTCCGTTTCCGGTGTCGGAGGCCGTTTTCTGAGGATTGGCCGTTATGGGGATTTTAAGAACGACCCCTTTTTTGAGCCCGTCCCTTTTGAGGTTGAGTTCAGGGTTCGCATTGCAGATATCGTCCACGCTTACCCCGTAGGCGTGTGATATGGAAAACAGCGTCTGTTTTTCCATGACCGCGTGTGCATAGTAAACCTTTCCGTCATTGCCTCTCACCTTGTCTTTGGAGACTGTGACGGGGGGCTGTGTGTATCCCTGAGCTGCTGCTGTCTGCGTGAGAAGAACTGCGCACAGCGCGAAAACCGGAATAAGCAGGGCGAATCTTTTCATCCTTGGACTACTTGCTGTCGCTCTTTTGGGATTTGTTCTTTACGTATTCTTCGTTGAGCCCTGCAATGATGTCGTCGGTGATGTCCAGCGAGGGGTCACCGGTCACGACCGGTGCCGGGAGCATGTCGCCCTGAGTGGTGAGAATCATTGCGTATTTTTTGGTCTCGTTGTATTTCTTTACGAAGGTGTTTATGGCATCGGCCAGCCGGTTCATCATCACTGACTGTTCCTCGTTGATTTCCTGTTCTTTCTGGGCGGCGTAGTTCTGGAACTGCTGCTGCTGTTCTCCGAGTTTCTGGCTTTGGACTTCCGCTACGGAACGGGTGATCAGCCCTTTGTTGATTTTTTCCTGGAAAGCGTTGACATCGTTCTGGAGCTTGTTGCCTCTGCGGGTGACTTCCTGGTTGATGCCTTCGACTTTGGACTCTACGGCGGAACGGAGTTCGTTTGCCATGTCGTATTCGTTCAGTACCCTGTCAAGGTTGAAGTAGACGATGGCTCCTTTTTCGGCGGATGCGTTCGTTCCTTCTTCCGATTTGGCTGCGCCGTTGCCGGAGTTGCCGCATGATTGGAAGCTGATGGCCGCCGCTATGGCGAGAACGCTGAGAGCGAGTGATGTTTTTTTCATTGTATTTCGTTTTTTTTGTTTTCCAAGATTACAAAAGTAGCAATAATTTGCAAAAAAACTTCTTTTCTGCGGCGGCCCTGCCAAATTATCAAAAAGTTCTGTAATGATTTGAGAAATATTGTACTAATTTTGAGGCCGCAAATTTTAACACTGACTATAATGAAAATAGGAATCGTCATTACGAACGAACTCTTGAAAGAGGATAAAAGATACGAGAAGCTTTTGGATGACCTCGGAAAAGAGTCGTATGGTCTTTATTATATCAAGGAAAAATCGGACATACGTCCTGCGACGGATCTGGTCCTCAGCATCGGCGGAGACGGGACTTTCATCTGTGCCGCCCAGCTTGTCGCCGACATGGGGATTCCCATTCTCGGAGTGAATTTCGGACGTCTGGGCTTTCTGTCCGAGAACAGTCCCGAAGACATAGTCCCCGCGCTTATGAGCGGAAATTTTTCCATAGAGTACAGGACCATGCTGAATGCCACCCTTAAGGGAGAAAACGCCCGCAAGGACATCGGTCTGCTGCCGTATGCCCTGAACGAGGTGTCCATACACAGAAAGGGTACGGCTGTGCTGGGCATCAATGTATGCATCAACGAACAGCCTTTGCCTACGTATTGGGCCGACGGTCTTCTTGTAGCCACCAGCTCCGGTTCCACGGCCTATTCCCTGAGCGTGGGCGGGCCTATCTGCACCCCGGATGCCAAGGTGCTGATCATCGCTCCTATCGCACCGCACAACCTCAATGTCCGTCCTCTTGTGGTTCCCGAATCGGCTGAAATAACCATTTCCATCAAATGCCGTGACGACAAGGCGATCCTTACCATGGACAACAGGACGTTTGAAATCGACCCGTCCTGGGTGGTCCACGTGTCGGTGGCACAATTTTCGCTCAAAAGGGTCTGTCTCGCAAAAGCCGAGTTCGTGAAGGCTTTGACGAGCAAGTTGTTCTGGGGAGAAGATATCAGAAATACAGATAATTGATGGATAATAAGTTGCCTCTGCATGTGTCCATGATTATGGATGGCAATGGCCGCTGGGCTAAAGAACGGGGAAAAGAAAGAGTTTACGGGCATCTGCATGGCGTCGAGAGCGTACGTGCCGTCGTCGAATACTGTGTCGATGCCGGCATCCGGTATCTTTCCCTCTATGCTTTTTCCGAAGAAAACTGGGGCAGGCCCAAAGATGAGGTCAGCTACCTCATGGCTCTCATGCAGCAGAAGATTTCGGATGAGTTTGAGAATTTCATGAAGAACGGAGTACGTTTCATAGTGCTCGGCAATCTGGAGCGACTTTCGCCTGTGCTTCGCGAGGCCATCTCCAAGATGGAGTCTCTTACTGCCGGCAATGAAAAGCTGAACCTTATCATTTTCCTGAGCTACAGCGGGAGGTGGGATATCCTTCAGGCCGCGAAACGCATTGCCAGGGAACATCCGGACGATGCGGATTCTCTGACCATGGAAGATTTCAGCTCCTATCTGGTGACTGCCGGCATTCCGGATCCGGATCTCATAATCAGGACTTCTGGAGAGGAGCGCCTGAGCAATTATCTTTTGTGGCAGGGAGCTTATTCCGAACTGTATTTTACGGATACCCTTTGGCCCGATTTCAGGAAGGAAGAATTCAGGAAGGCGTTGGAAGCCTATGCCTCGCGGGATCGCCGTTATGGTAAAGTCAAATAATTGATTATCTTTGCAAGATATTGTTTCAGAAAACTGGTCCAATGAGTATAAGGAAAGTATTGTTGATGTCGGTTCTGTCACTTTTAGGGGCGGCTGCTTTCGCGCAGAACGAAACTGACGTTCCTGTTGTGGATTACAGCCGGCCGCAGAAATATACGATAGGCGGAGTCAGAATCGAAGGAAACACATATATCGGAAGGAACCAGATTCTTCAGCTTGCCGGTCTGCAGGAAGGAGAGGAGGTCACGATTCCAAGCGATCAGGTTTCCAACATAGTGAACAGGCTGTGGCAGCAGAGATATTTCAAGGATGTGTCCATTGCCATAGACTCCGTGTCTGCCGCACGCGATACCGCATGGCTCAAAATCAATATAGTCGAGCGTCCGAGAGTTTCCCGCTGGAGTTTCTCAGGGGTCAAGAATTCGGAACGCAAAGATCTCAACGAGAGGACCAATCTCAGGAGGGGGAGCGGTTTTTCAGAATACGTGGACAAGACCACGTCGGACATAATCAAGCGCTACTTTGAGGACAAAGGCTATATGGAGGCGAAAGTCCATTCCGAGGTGACCGAAGATACTCTGGTGAAGAATGCCATCAAGGTCAATTTCGCAGTGGACAAGGGCCCGAAGGTGAAGATCAGGAAGATCAGTTTCAACGGCCGTCCCTCCGATGTAAGCGAGTACAAGCTTGCCAAGTCCATGAAGAAGACGAAATCCAACAAGATATACAATTTTTTTCACAGCAAAAAGTTCAGCGTCAAAGAGTACCCCGAGGACAAGAAAAACCTTATAAGTGCCTATAACGAAGCAGGCTACCGTGACGCACGCCTTGTCGAGGATTCCATATACTACCTCAAGCCCGGCAGGGTGGGCATCGATCTGGACGTGGATCCCGGCAGGAAGTACTATTTCAGAAACATCACCTGGACCGGAAACTCCGTTTACGATGCTTCCCAGCTCAATTCCGTCCTCCAGATCGGCAAGGGAGATGTTTACGATGTCGTGACCATGCAGCACAGGCTTACGGGCGGAGGAAAACAGAATGAGACCGACGTGTCCAAGGTTTACCGCGATGCAGGCTATCTATTCTTCAACGTGCAGCCCGTGGAGGTCAACATCGAAGGGGATTCCGTGGATGTGGAGATGAGGATAGTGGAAGGCAAGCAGGCCACTCTCAACAACATAGTCATAAACGGCAACGATCTCACCAATGAAAAGGTGGTCCGCCGTCAGCTGTTCACGAAGCCGGGCTATCTTTTCAGCCAGACCGATTTCGAGAGGTCGATCAGGGAGATCGCTTCACTCGGACAGTTCGACCCCGAAGCCATTTCCAAGGAAGGGGGCTATTCCATCGTCCCAAATTCGGCGGACAATACCGTAGACATAATATATAATGTGACGGAGAAGCCTTCCAGCCAGCTGGAACTTTCCGGAGGTTGGGGCGGACGTACCTTTGTCGCCACGGCGGGAGTGAGTTTCAACAATTTCTCTACGAAGCGTTTCTTCGACAAGTCCGCATGGAGGCCCGTACCCCTGGGAGATGCACAGAACCTTGCGTTCCGTTTCCAGACCAGCGGCACTTATTACACGGCTTTGTCCGCAAGCTTTACGGAGCCCTGGCTGTTCGGCAAGGATCCTACCTCGCTCAGCATGTCGGTATACTTCACCCGTCAGACAAACTCCTACCTTGCGTGGAACATTCTCAGCCATGACCGCGAGATGAGGATTTATGGTTTTTCGTTGGGGCTCGGCAAGCGTCTGAAATGGCCGGACAACTATTTCGTGCTGTTCAACAACATCAGCTGGCAGACTTATGAGCTCAACAACTGGTATGCGAACTATTTCATTTTCGATGACGGTATCGCGCACAACCTGAGCTATACCATAGGCCTCCAGAGAAATTCCACCGACCAGCAGATATTCCCGCGTTCGGGAGAAGACATCACTTTCTCCATACAGCTCACTCCGCCGTATTCCCTGTTCCGCAAGCATGATTTCGACAGCGAAGGCAACCGTTTCTCGGTCGGCAGCTACAGGGACGTGAACTATGACAACTGGTCCGCTAAGGACAGGTACAAGTGGATTGAGTATCACAAGTGGTCCTTCAAGGCCAATTTCTATCAGAAGCTTGTCGGGAATCTCGTCCTCAAGACCAGAGCGCAGTTCGGTTATCTCGGATATTACAACAGGAACTGGGGCTATTCTCCCTTCGAAGGGTTCTGGGTCGGAGGAGACGGCATGACCGGCTATGCCAACTACGGGACGGAGGTCATCTCTCTGAGAGGTTACGAGAACTATTCGCTCACTCCCACGCGCTATTCCAAATACAACACCAACGGCTATGCCTATGCCGGAAACGTTTACGACAAGTTCTCCGCTGAGCTCAGGTATCCTCTGGTGCTCCAGCCGCAGTCGACGATATTCGCGCTTGCCTTCCTGGAAGGCGGTAACTGCTGGGCCGACATAAGGGATTTCAATCCTTTCCAGATCAAGAGGTCTGCGGGAGTCGGCCTCAGGGTCTATCTTCCCATGATAGGTCTTCTCGGAATCGACTGGGGCTACGGCTTCGACGACAAGCAGAACGGAGGCAGCCAGTTCCATTTCCTCATAGGACAGGAATTTTGAGGAATGTTTGATGATAATGTATGAATGATTATATTTACCATAAAGAAAAAAACTTTGAATGATATGAAAAAAATCTTTCTTGTTGCCGCAGCGGCAATTTTCACTCTTTCAGCTTCCGCGCAGAATCTGAAGTTCGCCCATGTGAATTTTTCGGAGCTTGTCCAGCTCATGCCTGAAGCTGATGACGCACGTGCACAGATCAATGCCCAGAGCAAAGAGTTCGAAGACACATATCAGAGCATGATTGAGGAGTTCCAGACCAAGTATTCCCAGTACCAGCAGAAGTCTTCCACCTGGACCGCCACAATCAGAGAGAGCAAGGAAAAGGAGCTTACCGACATACAGACCAGAATACAGGAGTTCCAGCAGACTGCTTCCAGCGAGCTTCAGCAGAGCCAGAACAACCTCATGGCCCCTATCCAGCAGAAGGCTCTCGATACTGTGAACAAGCTTGCCAAGGAAGGCGGATACATCTATGTGTTCGAGAAGAGTTCCGTTCTCTACATCAACGAGTCCGCGAGTGTCGATCTCACACCCGCAGCAAGAAAGGCTTTGAATATTCCTGAGGGCAGAACGCTTGAAAAACTTCAGGAAGAACTTGCGGCCCAGGCTCAGGCTGAGCAGAATGCCCAGAGCGGTGCGTCTGCCAATTAATATTGATATAGAGTCATTTGGTAAATTTTTTACACGAAAAGGATAAACGTCGCTAATGAATGGCGGCGTTTCCTTTTTTTTAATTCCGATTTATTACCTTTTGATTTTTTTTATCAGTACCTTTGCAGCGTTGTAAAACAAATAAAACTTATAACCATAATAAACATTTTTTAGTTTTATCATGAAGACAGAAGTTATCATGGCTAAACTCCAGGCCAAATATCCTACGGAGAAGGAATACCTTCAGGCCGTTCAGGAGGTTCTGGAGTCAATTGAGGATGTCTATAACCAGCATCCGGAGTTCGAGAAGGCTAAGATTGTGGAGCGTATGGTCGAGCCTGACCGCATCTTCACTTTCCGTGTCACCTGGGTTGACGACAAAGGTGAGGTTCAGACAAACCTCGGCTATCGTGTCCAGTTCAACAGTGCTATCGGACCATATAAGGGAGGTCTTCGTTTCCATAAGGCTGTTACTCCTTCGATGTTGAAGTTCCTCGGTTTTGAGCAGACCTTCAAGAACGCTCTCACAACTCTTCCTATGGGAGGAGCGAAGGGCGGTTCCGACTTCGACCCCGTCGGGAAATCAAATGACGAGATCATGCGTTTCTGCCAGGCTTTCATGCTTGAGCTGTGGAACTGCATCGGCCCCGATCAGGACATACCTGCCGGTGACGTGGGTGTAGGCGGCCGTGAGATCGGTTATCTAAACGGAATGTATCAGAAGCTTGCCCGCAGATACCATACCGGTGTTCTTACCGGAAAAGGTATGACATGGGGCGGTTCCATCCTTCGTCCTGAAGCTACCGGATTCGGTGCTCTCTATTTCGTCCACCATGTTCTTGACAAAGCCGGCAAGACTCTGGAAGGCAAGAAAGTCGCACTCTCAGGCTTCGGCAACGTCGCCTGGGGAGCTGCTACCAAGGCTAAACAGCTTGGTGCCAAGGTTGTCGCCATCTCCGGACCTGACGGAGTGTGCCACATTCCCGACGGCATCACCGATGAGATGATCGACTACATGCTCGTGATGCGTGCTTCCAACCGCAACATGGTCAAGGATATGGCTGACAAGTTCCCCGGCAAGGCCCAGTTCACTGCCGGCAAGAAATCTTGGAGCGTTCCCTGCGACATCGCTCTCCCTTGCGCATTCCAGAATGAGCTTAGCGAAGACGATGCGAAAGAGCTCGTCGCAAACGGCTGCTGGTGCTGCTGCGAGGTTTCAAACATGGGTTGCCAGCCCGGTGCCATCCACTATTTCCAGCACAACGGCATCCTTTTCGCCCCCGGAAAGGCTGTTAATGCAGGCGGCGTAGCTACGTCCGGTCTTGAAATGACGCAGAACGCCCAGCACATCAGCTGGTCTGCAAAAGAGGTTGATGACAAGCTCCACTGGATCATGCAGAACATTCATGAGCAGTGCGTCAAGTATGGTACTCAGCCTGACGGTCATGTCGACTATGTCAAGGGTGCCAACATCGCCGGCTTCATGAAGGTCGCCCAGGCTATGCTTGAACAGGGAACCATCTAATCTGATACATTTCAAGTATTCATATCGGCCGTGTCTTTTTCGGGCACGGCCTTTTTTTTTCTTCCTGCTGCCGTTTCTCAGTCCTGTCGGTCCATTATCCGCTATCGCTATCTTTCCATAGCTGCCGCATTTTCCGCTGCGCTTTCTCCGGCTTCCGTCGCCAGGCGGACTAAGTCAGGTCCCTGTATTATGGACAGAAAAAACGCTCCGTAGGCATTCCGCTTACGGAGCGTTCAGTTTTTAAGTTCCGCGTTAGTCTTCTATTTTTCGAAGTTAAAACGAAGATCCACAGGGATGTTTTCAAGCTTGAGATTCATGAGATCCGCTTTGAACGTGTCGGAAAGAGTACCGTACTCTTTTTCGAAGTTCACAGCGAAATCGTAGTCGCCGGTGGCTTGTGTTTTAAGGATAAGACCGGCGAGGTCGGAAATGGACTGGAATGCCTTGTCGTAGTCTATGTGGTATTTGCCGCTGTCCATGCGCCTGAATGCTCCGTTCTTCTGCAGATAGTTGTATATCATGATGTTCGAGCGACCAAGAGCTTCTCCTTCTCCGAAGCGTTCGGATCTTACGAGGTTTGCGAGGTATGTGGTGATGGCATCTTCCTTGGTGACGATAGCCGCGACATCGTGTTTCTCGATGAGACCGCATGAGAGGAACACTCCCACTACGCTTCCTTTCATCTCCTCAAATGTGAGGGCTTCGTTTCCGAGGGCTTCCGTGACCGTGCCTTTGCCGTTTATGGTTTCTTTGACCCCCAGTCCGTGGGCTATCTCTCTGCAGGCTATGTTCCAGAAGAATGCGTCAGGACTCATGTGCGAGGCCTGGTCCGCATCGAAGATGACCATTCCTGTGGGGTTGACTATCCTGTTGAATTTCTCTGTCATTATGTTGCTGAGCAGAGCCGTTCTGGTGCCGAGTTCCTGCTGCACTTTGTCGTCGAAAGGCAGGTTGATGGCGATTACCTTTATGCCTGCGTTGGCCTTTCCGGCATAGTATAGGGCATCGTATGCGAATATGTCGGACGATGCTCCCGGGGTGAAGGCCTTGTACTGTTCGTCGCAGGGGAGCGAGGCCTGTAGTTCAGGAAGCAGAGCCGTGTATTTAGCCAGCTTGTCGGTGAGTTCGAGATTCTTAAGGAGCACGAATGCTTCATAGGAGTTCTTGATGCCGTAGAGCTGGTCGTCGGCGTTTTCGTCGGGTCCTATTACCAGATCCATTTTGCTGTCGGTCATTTCCAGCCATGCG
>CAYWPV010000043.1:10678-14333 GCA_964460265.1 uncultured Muribaculaceae bacterium
ATGCGCGGTCACTCTCATAATAGTCGTCGGTTTTGAGGGCTTCGGCCTTTTTCAGCAGATAGTTCTTCACCGATTCTTTTATGGTGATGTTGGCGGCTGCCTGGAGATAGCTGCTGATTTTTTCTATATGGTCACTGTACTTGTCGTGGAACCATACGGTTTTCAGTTTTCCGTCTCCGTCTCTTTCCAGAAGGGTGTATGGACTGTATTTCAGAGAATCGGCGAGAGATTCAAATTCTTCGGCGCTCATGTCCGCGGGGTAGAAATTGACTCCGAGAGGCCTTTTGCCGTATCCGTCGACGAATGTTTTACCGCTGATTCTGTCCCACGGGCCGTAGTTTATCAGGGCGTATTCTTTCTGTGCAGGATCCTGAAGGTTCTCCATAAGGGCTTTGTCCCCGAAGGCCTGTTCCCAATATATGGCATCGGCCTCATCGGCGGCGAACTTGTACAGGTTCAGAACTTCTTTCCCGTTGTCCGAAATTCCCGAAAGGTCGGGAGCGGGAATGGTGACAAGTTCATAATTGGCCAACTCTTTCTGGCTGGCTGTTTTTTCGTTCTGTCCGCATGAAACCGCTATTGCAGCGAGTATCATCGCTGTTGTCGCAACTCTTTTCATATATGTGTGAGTCTACTCTTTAGTTAAACAGACTGCAAAGTTATTACAATAAATTGGATTGAGAAAAATAATGCTTAAATTTGCCGCGTTTGCTGCGGAAGCACGTCTTCCGCAGAAATTTTTTCACTGACAATCATTGTTAACAATAGCTTATGTCTGAAAAAAAACTCAATGTGAAGTATTGTGTGTTCCTGCCCATTGTGCTGATAATCACAATCTTCCTATGGGCGGTTCCTACGAGCTTCTATGGTATAGAGGCTTTGACGCCTGTCCAGCAGCGTGTGATAGCCCTGTTCATCTTCGCCGCTCTGATGTGGATTTTTGAAATCATCCCCAACTGGACGACTTCGCTCCTCGTGATCGTCGTCGCCCTTCTGACCATGTCGGACAAGGGATTGGGTTTCCTGTGCAATCCTGACATGGGGCAGTTGGTCAGCTACAAGAGGATAATGTCAGCTTTTGCCGATCCTGTGGTGATGCTGTTCCTCGGCGGTTTCGTTCTTGCCATCATGGCTGAGAGATATGGTCTTGACGTGACTCTCGCCAAGGCTCTGCTCAGCATTTTCGGTACGAAGCCGAAGATGGTTCTTCTCGGTTTTCTTGTGATCATTTCGGTGTTCTCCATGTTCATGAGC
Source organism: uncultured Muribaculaceae bacterium (assembly GCA_964460265.1). Classification (GTDB taxonomy): domain Bacteria; phylum Bacteroidota; class Bacteroidia; order Bacteroidales; family UBA932; genus Cryptobacteroides. Next base: position 11,933 of record CAYWPV010000043.1, read on the forward strand.
AATACCGCCACCGCTGCGATGATGCTCGCTTTCCTTGCTCCCGTGCTTTCAAAGCTTCCGAGCGATGACAAGGGTAAAATCGGGCTTGCTCTGTCCATTCCCGTGGCTGCCAACCTCGGCGGAATAGGCACTCCTATCGGAACTCCTCCTAACGCTACTGCCAAAGGCTATCTTGAACAAGCCGGCATCGATGTTTCTTTCGGAGACTGGTGCGTCCACATGATTCCTTATGTGATTGTCATGATTGTCCTCGCGTGGTTCCTTCTTCAGTGGTTTTTCCCTTTCAAGACCAAGAAGCTTGTCCTGGAGATACCTGCCAATACCAAGAAAAAGGACTGGAAGAGCAAACTCGTGTGGGTTACTTTCATTTTGACAATCCTCCTCTGGGCTACGGAAAGCCTTACCGGAATCAATTCCAATATCGTGGCCCTCATACCTCTTGCGGTGTTCACTGCTACGGGACTTTTCGGAAAAGAGGAAATCAAAGACATCAACTGGCCGGTTCTTTGGCTCGTTGCCGGAGGTTTCGCTCTCGGATACTGCCTTCAGGACACCGGTCTGGCCAAGGTACTTATCAATGCCATTCCTTTCGGCAGCATGTCCGTCGTGCTGGTACTTGTCGTTGCAGGCCTTGTTTGCTATTTCCTTTCCAACTTCATCAGCAACTCTGCGACGGCCGCCCTTCTCATCCCTATACTTATCGTAGTGGCTGAGGGCATGTCGGATCCTGCGGCAGCAAACAATGCTTCATTTGTTGCCCTCGGCGGTTCACAGGCCATGATCATCTTCATAGCGGTCTGCGCTTCCATCGCCATGCTTTTCCCCATATCCACTCCTCCGAACGCCATCGCGGCTTCCACGGGACTGGTGGAGACCAAGGATATGGCCAAGGTCGGCCTTATTATCGGTGCCGTCGGATTTGTCTTCGGATTTTTCTGGCTCACCAAGATATTCCCGTTCTAAAAATATCTTTATGAAAAAAATACTTTTATTCTCCATAGCTTTTTTCACCGGTGTTTTCTCGCTTTCAGCGGGGAACGCCGGTGAAAAAACTGATTACGGATACGATCTTTCCGAAGTTTTCTCCAAGCCCAAGTTCGGGGCCTATTTCATAGGCTCCTATAAATACAGCGATCTGGACGGTGCCCATGGCGGGCCGGGCTTCAATACCCGTCTGCTCAGGGCCTATGTGGACGGCTCCATATTCAGTGATTTCAACTACAGGGTTCAGGTAGAGCTCAACGGAAACCCGCACATAAAGGACATCTTCTTCGAATGGGTGCGCTATCCCGAATTCAAGGTCAAGATAGGCCAGTTCAAGAGGGCGTTCACTTTCGAGAATCCATACAATCCTTTCGATGTCGGCAGCGGTGACTATTCTTTGGGCGTGAAGAGGCTTTCCGGTCTCGGAGACCGTGTGGGAGAGCCTTCTTCCGGCGGACGTGACCAGGGACTTCAGTTCCAGGGGGATCTTTTTCCCATAGGCAATGACGGCCACAGACTTGTACATTATCAGGCTGCGGTCTATAACGGAAACGGCATCAACAGAAGCGACAACAACTCGCGTAAGGACTACATCGGGACGATCCAGTTCCAGCCCATAAAGGATCTCTATGTGGGCGTGTTCGGTTGGGACGGTACCTGGTCCGACGGAAATGTGACGGTTGACCGCAAGCGCTATTCTTTCGGTATGAAGTATGAGCACGACAACTGGTCCGTCAGGTCGGAATACATTCATTCCCACGGATTCAAGGCGTCCTCGATTGATCCCGTGTCAGGTAATGTCGCGTCTTCCGACACCGGCAATGCCGATGCTTTTTACGCAACGGTCGGTGTTCCTGTCAACAAGTGGTTCAAGGTATATGCCAAGTATGACATGTACAGGGACAATGCCGACAAGGACAGCATGACCGCGATTTATTCGATAGCTCCGCAATTCCGTCTCCACAAGAACCTGATTTTCCAGATTGAGTACAGGCGCAATACGAACAATGTCATGGCCTATACCAATGCGGGGCGCGATTTCAACGAACTTTGGTTCGAATATTACGTAAGATTCTGATCTGCATGACATGAGCTCCGGCTTAGGCCGGAAGGGGGGGGGAGCCCCTTTCCCCTAAGGTCTTTCCGGACAATTGATTGAAGAGGATGCTTCGGCGTCCTCTTTTTTGTCGGTACCGCATCCGTCGGTTCGTCTCTCTGTCCGGACTGTCTCTCTGTTCCGAGCATCGCTGCCCCTACTATGTATTCTTCAGGTAAGGGGCAGGGAAAAGACTATGGAATAGGATAGCATAAAGAGGCGTATAAAAAATGCAACCCATTGTTGAAAATGAGTTGCAGATGTTTGGTCGGGATGATCCGACTCGAACGGACGACCCCTACGTCCCGAACGTAGTGCGCT
>CAYWPV010000044.1:0-14202 GCA_964460265.1 uncultured Muribaculaceae bacterium
GGTGGATTACAATCTCCCCGAAAGGTTCGAGCTTGAGTATACCGATGCGGACGGAAGCAAGAAGCGTCCGGTCATGATTCACAGAGCACCGTTCGGTTCAATCGAGAGGTTCACCGCGGTTCTTCTCGAACATACGGCCGGCCATCTTCCCCTCTGGCTTTCACCGGATCAGGTCAAGGTTCTTCCGGTCAGTGAAAAGTATTCCGATTATGCAAAAAAAGTTTGCGAATTGCTTAATAATTCCGAAATTCGCAGCTCCGTGGATGATAGGAATGAGACTCTCGGCAAGAGAATCAGGGAGATATCGCTTCTCAGAGTGCCTGTCCTTGTCATCGTGGGAGAAAAGGAATCTGCTGACGGTACGGTTTCAGTACGTCTGAGAGGTCAGGACGCCGGTTCCAAGACAGTTGAAGATTTTATCGCATGGTTCCAGTCTGCTGTGAAAGCGGAACTCTGCGTAGAGTAAATATCAGTTGAATTTTAAATTATAGGAGGTTTTTTTATCGCTACGCCTTATAAACCGCACTTCAGTGGTCCAAGGCCCGCCGCAAGACCGGGCGGGAGACCTAATGGAGGACGAAATATCCAGGGACAGAGGTCCAAGGACGAAAATGAACTTAACATCAATGATGAGATTATTGCTCATCAGGTCAGACTTGTTGGGGACAATATCCCTGAACCTGGAATATATTCTCTATCTGCGGCCAGGAAGATGGCCGAAGAACTGGAATTGGATTTGGTCGAGATAAGCGCAAAGGCAGATCCTCCCGTATGCAGAATTCTGGATTACCAGAAATATCTCTATCAGCAGAAGAAGAAAGCGAAGGAAATCAAGCAGAATTCTTCCAAGATAGTCATCAAGGAGATACGTTTCGGCCCCAATACTGACGAGCATGACTTCCAGTTCAAGCTGAAACACGCAGTCGAGTTCCTTTCCGAAGGCTCGAAGGTCAAGGCTTCGGTTTTCTTCCGGGGGCGTTCCATACAGTTCGCCGACCAGGGAGAAAAGCTCCTTCTCAGGTTTGCCGTGGAGCTGGAGGAATACGGCAGAGCCGAGAGCATGCCTCAGCTGGAGGGGAAAAGGATGATCATGATGATCGCTCCCATTAAGAAAAAATAACCCTGAAAGGGATTATATACTATTAACAATTAATAAAACAAAGAGATGGCAAAGCTTAAGACCAACTCCGGTGCCAAAAAGCGTTTTTCGCTTACCGGAACGGGAAAAATCAAGAGAAGACATGCTTATCACAGCCACATTCTCACCAAGAAGACCAAGAAGCAGAAAAGGAACCTTGACCACTTCGCAATACTGGACAAGGCTGACGCAGTACGTGTAAAAGAGCTTCTCGTTCTTTAGTCAAAAAAGTTTAACTCGGAAAGCAGTCCAAAAGCGCCGTCCATACGGTCACTGCCTCCGGAAATCAATTGAATTATGCCAAGATCAGTTAACTCAGTAGCATCAAGAGCTCGCCGCAAAAAGATTCTCAAGAGAACCCGCGGCAATTTCCTGTCCAGGAAGAATGTCTGGACCGTTGCCAAAAACACCTACGAAAAGGGTCTTACTTATGCGTATCGTGACCGTAAGGCCAAAAAGCGTGCGTTCCGTTCTCTCTGGATTCAGAGAATCAATGCGGCCGCAAGGTCGTACGGGATGTCCTATTCCCAGTTTATGGGCAAGCTCGCAAAGCAGAATGTAGGTCTCAACAGAAAGGTTCTTGCGGATCTCGCCATGAACAATCCTCAGGCGTTCGAGGCTATCGTCAATTCTGTCAAGTAAGGATTGGCGATGGGCTGGAAGGATATCTGCCATAACAAGTGGGTAAGACTGGGATTCTGGTCTCTGCTCTATGTGTTATGGGTCGTCTGGCTCGGAAACTATTGGTGGCTTTTCGGTCTCATAATCATATTCGATCTCATAGTTTCCAAAAAAGTCAAATGGCTTTTCTGGAAGAAAGAGTACAAAAAGGGCGAGAAGCATAACGAATTGCTGGATTGGCTTGACGCGATTATTTTCGCTGTCGTTTTCGTTACATTCATCAACATTTTCTTCTTTCAGGCGTTCAAGATTCCTTCGTCGTCGATGGAACGTACCCTTTACACGGGGGATCATCTTTTCGTCAGCAAGCTTGCGTTCGGCCCAAAAATCCCCGAAACACCTCTGACTGTTCCTTTTACTCACAATGTGATAGCGGGTAAGGAGTCATATTCCACGCTCATACACAACAAGTACAGAAGACTTAAAGGGTTCAGGCATGTAAGGAAAGGGGACTGCGTGGTTTTCAATTTCCCTAATGGCGACACTGTCCTTACCAAGGCTCCGGCAGATGACTATTACGCCGTGTGCCGCACCTTCGGCAAAGCGGAAGCCGTGAAGCGTTACGGCCCTGTGAAGGTCCGTCCGGCGGACAAGAAGGACCACTACGTAAAAAGATGTGTTGCGGTCGCCGGTGATACCTTGAGCATCATAGACGGTCAGGTTTACATCAATTCCGTCGCTCAGGAGGTCTGGCCGGGAGTCCAGCACAGCTACACAGTCGTGACCAACGGGACCATGATAAACCAGATGAAGCTCGAACACATGGGGCTTGATGCGACGGAAATGAGGTTCAATGCCAATATCCCGGGTTATTCCGAGGTAAATCTCACCGCAGCTCTTGCGGAAGAAATGAAGGCTATACAGAACGTTGTTTCGGTCGAAAAAAACGTGGATGCGTATCCTCCCGACTACCCGGACAGCTACTACCTGATTTTCCCTTTCAAAGAAGAATACAGGTGGACACGTGACAATTTCGGACCGCTGTGGATCCCGGAGAAAGGCGTGGAAGTCAAGCTCGATTTGGGCAACCTTCCGCTTTACGAGAGGATCATACGTGATTACGAACATCATGAGCTGAATGTCAGGGACGGAAAAATTTTCATAGACGGAGAGGAAACCTCCAGCTATACTTTCGGACAGGATTACTATTTTATGATGGGCGACAACAGGCACAACTCGCTTGATTCGAGATATTGGGGGTTCGTGCCCGAAGACCATATCGTGGGAAGGCCGGCAGTCATCTGGCTTTCAACAGATGCGAAGAAAAAGTTTCCCGGGAATATAAGGTGGAACCGCTTTCTCAAATTTGTTTAGTTTATTTTGATTTGAGGAAAATAAACACGATATTTGCAGCCTGCATATAATATTCAGAATAATAAAAAATAGATATATCATGGCAAAGGTTTGTCAAGTTACAGGAAGGAAGAGGATGATCGGCAACAATGTCGCTCACTCGAAACTTCGCACCAAAAGAGAATTTGCACTCAATCTCAAGACCAAGAAATTCTGGTCTGAGGAAGAGCAGAGATTCATAACCCTCAAGGTGTCCTGCAAAGGTATGAGGGAAATCAAGAAGAACGGGCTGGACGCTACGGTCAGGAAAGCTCTTCAGAAGGGATATGTCAACCTTGTTTAATCTTATGAATTATGGCAAAGAAAGCTAAAGGAAATAGGGTGCAGGTCATTCTGGAGTGCACCGAGCAGAAAGAAAGCGGTGTTCCCGGAATGTCCAGGTATATCACCACGAAGAACAAGAAGAACACGCCTGAGCGTCTTGAGCTCAGAAAGTACAATCCTTATCTTCACAAGGTGACTCTTCATCGTGAAATCAAGTAAAAGGGGGAGAATAGAATATGGCAAAGAAAGCAGTTGCTACCTTCGCGGCTAAGGCCGGTTCGAAGAGCATGGTAAAATGCATCCGCATGGACAAGTCTCCCAAGACGGGAGCTTATGTCTTCACAGAACTTCTTGTCGAGTCCGGAAAGGAAAAGGATTTCTTTGACAAGAAATAGTCACAGTATTGTGCGATTGAAATCTGAGGACAGCCGTAAAGGTTGTCCTCTTTTTTTGCCCCTCCACGAGAGTCGTTACTGTCATTCTATGTAGACTTTTCTGTCGCCTCGTGAAGACTTCCCATGCCGCCTCGTGAAGACTTCCCATGCCGCCTCGTGAAGACTTCCCATGCCGCTCCGTGAAGGCTTCCCATGCCGCTCCGTGAAGATTAGGAAATGAAGTGCCGGTCAATTTGGCTGAAGAAAATTAGATAAAATCGAAACGGCTTCTTATCTTTGTATGTTATGGCGGAATACGCCGCCACTATTCAACTTATCAATCATTCGGAATGGGCCTGTTCGACAAAGGATTCAAGAAGACAAACAAGAGTTTCTTTCAGCGACTGTCAAAAGCGATCACCGGAAAATCACGTGTGGATGACAAGGTGCTGGATGCGATAGAGGAAGCCCTCGTTTCCTCGGATATGGGAGTGGACACTACCCTGAAGATTATCGACAATCTTGAGGAGAGGGTTCACAGCGACAAGTACATGTCCTTGGATGAGCTGGCGGACATGCTCAGGGACGAAATCGCCAAGCTTCTGAATGTCACTGATGACGACAGGCCGCAGGAGCCCTTCGACTTTTCCGTAAAACCCTATGTGGTAATGGTCGTAGGGGTCAACGGTGTAGGTAAGACTACCACCATAGGCAAGATGGCCGCTATGCTCAAGTCGCAGGGAAAGAAAGTGATAATCGGTGCCGCCGACACTTTCAGGGCGGCTGCCGTGGACCAGCTTGCCGTCTGGGCGGAAAGAGCGGGAGTGGACATGGTCAAGCAGGGCATGGGTTCCGATCCCGCCTCGGTCGCGTATGACACGGTCCGTTCGGCTGTTGCCAAGGGTGCCGATGTCGTGCTCATCGACACCGCCGGGAGGCTCCACAACAGGATAGACCTTATGAATGAACTTACCAAGATACGTAATGTCATGAGAAAGGTCATTCCGGATGCGCCGCATGACGTCATGCTGGTGCTGGATGCATCCACGGGTCAGAACGCATTCCAGCAGGCCAAGGAATTCTCTAAGGCTACGGACGTGACATCGCTGGCCGTGACCAAGCTCGACGGCACGGCGAAAGGGGGAGTTGTGGTAGGTATCGTAGATCAGTTCAAGATTCCGATAAAGTTCATCGGAATAGGGGAAGGAATAGATGATCTCAAAGTGTTCGACAAAAAGGAGTTCGTGTCCTCCCTTTTCTCCACTGAAGATATAGAACAATAAAAAATAAAATGCTATGAAACTGTCATACAGTTGGTTGAAAGATTATCTCAGCTGCGGTCTCACTCCTGTGGAGATCGCTGACGCCATGACTTCCATCGGGATCGAGGTCGATTCGGTTTCCGAGCAGGAAGAAATTCCCGGCGGACTTGAGGGCGTCGTTGTGGCGAAAGTGCTCGAATGTGTGAATCATCCTGATTCAGACCATCTTCATATCACCAAAGTTGATGACGGTTCCGGGCAGATTCTTCAGGTGGTCTGCGGGGCCCCGAACGTGGCTGCAGGTCAGAAGGTGCTGTTCGCCAGGATAGGAACGGTTCTTCCGGGCGATTTCAAGATAAAGAAATCCAAGATAAGAGGAACGGAATCTTTCGGAATGATATGCGCGGAAGAGAACTGGGAATCGGAAGCGGTCACGACGGCATCATGGTACTTCCGGATGACACTGCCGTAGGCACTCCCGCCAGGGAATACCTGCATCTGAAGAAAGATGCCGTGATAGAATATGAAATAACCGCCAACAGGGTGGATGCGGCTTCCCATATCGGTGTGGCGAGGGATCTTTACGCCTATATGAAGCAGAACAACATTCCTTGCGAGCTGAAATATCCCGACGTGTCCGCATACAAAGACGGTGAAGGGGAGGCCATCCCTGTGGAAGTGCTTGATTCCAAGGCGGCTCCCAGATATATAGGCATCACGATAAAGGATGTCAAGGTCGGTCCTTCTCCGGACTGGCTTAAGGAAAAGCTGCTTTCCATCGGGCTTCATCCCATAAACAACATAGTTGACGTGTCCAATTTCGCCTTGTTTGAACTTGGTCAGCCTTTCCATACTTTCGATGCCGACAAGATAAGCGGAGGCAAGGTGACGGTCCGCAGGGCTGGAGAAGGAGAAAAGCTCGTTACGCTCGACGGGGTGGAACGTGAGTTGAAAGGCCAGGACATCGTAATAGCCGATGAAAAAGGACCCATGTGTCTTGCCGGAGTGTTCGGCGGGGAGGACTCAGGGGTTACGGATTCCACAAGAAATGTTTTCCTGGAGTGTGCCTATTTCGATCCCGGCTCGATAAGGAAAACTTCAAAACTCCATGGATTGCAGACAGATGCCTCGTTCCGCTACGAAAGGGGCGCAGATCCGCTCATCGGTGAATATGCCGCCAGGCGGGCCGCTCTGCTCATTCTCGAGACTGCCGGCGGACATGTATGCGGAAAGATGCAGGAATTCTATCCGCATGAGATAGAAAAGGCTGTCATCGATCTTGACTACGACAGGATGGAGGCGCTCATAGGCAAGAAAATCGGTCACGATGTCATAGAGAACATACTTGGATGGCTGTCCTATGATTTTCTGGAGAAGAGGGCGGGCGGAGCCAAGGTCGCTGCTCCTTCCTATATGGTGGATGTCACGAGGGAATGTGATGTGGTCGAGGAGGTGCTTCGCATTTATGGATACAACAATGTGGAACTTCCTGAAAGCATGCACATGTCGGTGTCTCCTACGCCTTCACCGGAGCCGGAAGCGGTCAGGAACTATATCTCCAACTTTCTTGCGGCCAACGGCTTCGTGGAGACCATGAACAACTCTCTTACAAAGTCCGAGTATTATTCCGCGCTTAAGACATTCCCCGAGGAAAGATGCGTCCGCATAGTCAATCCTTTGAGTTCCGACTTGAACGTATTGCGTCAGACTCTGCTTCCAGGCGGTCTTGAAGTGATTGCTTACAATATCAACAGGCAGACCTCCACGATACGCAGCTTTGAGTACGGTTCAGTCTATCAGAGACTTCCCGAAGGCGACGGCACGACATTGGCCTCCTATGAGGAACATCAGTGCTTTTCTCTGATGATGAGCGGCAATGCCGAGAAATCCTGGAGGACGGATGCCGGCAAGGGAAGTTACTTCCAGCTTAAAGGCTATGTCGAACTTCTGTTGTCGCGCTACGGGGCAGACATATACATGCTTGAAACGGCTCCCGCGCCCGAAGACATTTTCTCGGAGGGTATGACTTACTGTCTTCCCGGATCGAAGAAGGAACTTTTGGTCATGGGAACGGTCAATCCGGCGCTTTGCCGCAAGTTTGACATAAAACAGCCTGTATTTGCGGCTGAGATCAATTGGCAGTCGCTGTTCGAGCTTGTAAAGAGGGTGAAGGTCAAGTTCCAGGAGCTGCCCAAATTCCCGGGTGTCAAGAGAGATCTGGCGATTCTTGTAGATGAAAACGTCAGATACTCGGATCTTTATCACAGTGCGATGAAGGCCGGCAAGAAGCTTGTCAGACAAGTAGGCCTGTTCGATGTCTATCGTGGTGACAAGATACCTGCGGGCAAAAAACAATACGCACTGTCGCTGTTCTTCCAGAATCCGGATAAGACCCTTACGGATGCGGAGATAGAGAAGATGATGCAGAAGCTGCTCTCCGTTTTCACCAATGAATACGGAGCTGCGCTCAGATAGGTCCGATGCTCCGTTTCATCAGGCATATTCTTCTGATTTTTCTGGCGGCCGCATTTTTACAGTCATGCGGCAGGCCGCGGCTGATTCCGCGTGACACGCTGTCCGAGATGTATGCCCGGATGTTCATGGTGGACCAATGGGTTGAGGAGCACCCCGACCTGAGGCAGGCCGCCGACTCCCTTTTCGTCTATGGTGAAATATTTGACTGCTACGGTTACTCTCCGGACGATTACAGATATTCCGTGGAAGAGTACCTCCGGGAACCTGACAAGTTCCTTGTCATCATGGACAAGACGAAACGGATACTTCAGGACAGTCTGGACGTGGTGAACAGACTTGACAGTCTGGACAGGCGTTCCTCAATCATCAAAGAGGAAAGCAAGCTCTTGCAACGCGGCGGAAAAGGCTTCAAGCTCGCACGGGACATATTCAGCGGTTACTATCCCCATGATACCGTATGTACGGGTACCGGCAGGGGAGCGGAAAGATTCATCCTGAGGATTCCTCAGCTCGACACAGTTTTCTCCGGTCCTGCGATGATTGTCAAATCGGAAATGCCGGACAGCCTTTCCGGCCGGAATTCCGTTGAAAATGCCCCGCGTCCTCCGCTTATGTATGGACCGTCGCACCCGAATGCCGGTCCGCTTCCGTTAAAGAACTGATTTTTGAACGCCTATGATGAGAGAAGATATAGTTTTCGGTCCAATCCACAGCAGAAGGCTCGGCTCTTCGCTGGGCATCAATCTTTTGCCCAGACACGGCAAACTCTGCAATTTCGACTGCATCTATTGTGAATGCGGATGGAACAGGGACGGACTGGGAGACAGAGTCATCCCGAAGTCAGGGGATTTACGGAATGCCTTGGGTTCAAAGCTTTGCGAGTGTGCCGGGCAAGAAGTGAAGATAGATTCCATTACCTTTTCGGGGGATGGCGAACCGACCTTGAATCCTGACTTTCCCGAGATGATAGACATAACCCTGGAGCTGAGGGACAAGTATTACCCCGAAGCCAAGGTATCCGTGCTTTCCAATTCCACGAGGGTATGCAGGGATGAAGTGTTCATGGCTCTTGAGAAGGTGGACAATCCCATCATGAAACTTGACGCTCCCACTGCAGCGCTGGCGGCAAAGATTAACAGACCGTCTTGTGAGTATGACGTGGAGAGCATCGTAGAAGATTTGAAGAAGTTCAAAGGTAATTTCATCCTTCAGACGATGTTCCTTAAGAGCAGGGATTTTGACAGTTCCTCCGATGAGGTCCTGATACCGTGGATGGATATTGTCAGAAACCTCAATCCCAGGGAAATAATGGTTTATACGATTGACAGGGAGACTCCCATGAAGGGGCTCGGCAAGTTCAGCGTGGAAGAGATGGCTGAGCTGACGCGTCCTCTTGCAGCAGAGGGTTTCAAGATACAGATTAAGGGATAAACTGAGAATAATAAAACATAGGGTATGAACAATTTATTTGAGATATACGGATATACTCCGGACAAAGCTGAGATGGACAGGGCTCTGGGAGTCCTTTCCGGGAATCTGGAGGATGTCATGTCCCTGGAGATTCTGCGGAAATGTTTCTCACTCATTGATTTGACCACTCTCAGACCGAATGACACAGTTCCTTCTGTCATAAAGTTCACTGAGAAATTGTCCGAGTTCAGACGGGCCTTCCCATCCTATCCTTTGCCGGCATCCATCTGTGTATATCCCAATTTCGCCGCCGTCGTGCGGGCCCATAGAGCGGATCCGTCTGTGCATGTCACCGTTGTTTCCGGATGCTTCCCCTCTTCTCAGAGTTTTCTTGAAGTCAAGCTGAAAGAATGTGCTCTTGCAGTGGAAAACGGGGCCGATGAGGTGGATATAGTATTGGCTTTGAACTCATTTCTTGCCGGGGATTATGATTCGGCCAGAAAAGAGATACGCGAGATGCGCCGCTGTGTGGACGAGGCCGCCGCACGTCTGGGCCGGTCTGCAATACTCAAGGTGATTCTGGAGACCGGAGTATTGGTTACGCCGGAGAACATCGCAGCCGCTTCCTTTATAGCCATGGAAGAAGGAGCGGATTTCATAAAGACTTCCACCGGCAAGGTGGATGTGAATGCCACGCCTGCTGCAGCATACGTCATGTGCCGCTGCATAGCAAAATACTATGAGAAAACGGGAAGGAGAGTAGGCTTCAAGGCGGCAGGCGGAATTTCTTCCGCCATGGACGCCGTATGCTACTACACCATAGTCAAATCCATTTTAGGAGATGCGTGGATAGACCGCAGTCTGTTCAGATTCGGAGCCAGCCGCCTGGCAAACAACCTGCTGTCGGCTATTGAGCAGAAAACTGTGACGCTCTTCTGAGCAGGTAGCTGCGCAGATCCGTCCAGCGGTAGTATGGACCTTGGAAAGCGGGGACTTCCTTGACAGAAGTTTCCGCTTCGTTGTGCAGAATCTTCACCAGAACTTCTCCTTCCGTGTTGCGGTAAAAAACGAACTGCAAGTTCGCTGCCATGCATACCATCCTGTATGAGAACCAGTGTTCGGACGCTTCAGCCATAGGGTAGCGTTCGTAGTTGCCTTCTGTTCCGATCATTGAAAGCAGGGACACGAATCCAACGTCATGGCCGAACCTGAGATCCGCTGCTTTTTCGCTCCAGTATTCAGTCGCCTCGTCTGCCTTTTCAACTATGTCCCTTACCAAAGCGGCGGAAGGTGCAGCCGTTATGTCGCCATATTCCAGCGAGTTGCCGAGGTCGCCATAGACAACGTTGTTCCTTATGACAGCCAGGGCGGCGAGTTCGTCGATGTCGAAATATTTGAGAAGATCAACCCCCAGATAGTCAAGGCATTGGCATGCCGTTCCGCTGCTGAACACCTGGTTCAGGAACCTTTCCGGAGTCCCGATCAGTGCGGCTGCTTTAGCCGGATCTGTAAAAAGCACTGCAAAGGTCTTTTCGTAATGCAATGTCGCTTTGCGGAGGGAATCGCTCATTTGCCTCACTCCTTCCGATACCCTGTCGTCATCGTATCCTTTTGACAGCAGTTCCAGGTATTTGTCTCCGGTGGTGAAACTGAAATCAAGGGCCGGATTGCAGTCATTCAGGGCAGTGGTGAAATTTGCCATGCTTACGAGGCAACGCGGAACGGTGCTTGAAACGCAGGCGATGTCCGTTTTGTACGGGTTTGTGAAAACGGACGGGAAGCGCTCGAACATGCGTGTGGCTATGGCTCTGTGCTCTCTCGCACCTCTTGGACTGAGCTGGCCATAGACCCCTTTGTGTTCGTTGACATATTTCGTAAACTCTTCAAACAGCTTTTTCCCTTTGTAAGTCAGAAGACCTGCGGAATCGGCTTTTTCCAGTCCTTCTCTTACCCCGGTGAAATAGTAGTCACCGGTAAGGTATCTTGACCCGTGTCTGCCGTAATGGCTTATGTAAAACGGACGGAATCCGTCCGGAGCAGGCGTCAGTTCTCCTTTTGCCGCAAAATAAGGATGGTATATGTTGTCGGAGGCCTCCCTGTCCTTATGGACGAGCTCTTCGAGGTTTTGCGCGTGAACCGGCTGAAGTGACAAGGCGAGCAGTGCCGCTGTGATGCCCAATAATTTTTTCATGGTGTAAATATTGATTAAAAAGAAGGTTTAAATATCCGTCTGAACAAAAATAAGCATTATTCTCGTAAAATGGCAAAAACAAATTCTGTTCGACGGCAAAGCAGGATCCGTATACAAGACAAAATTTGCTTCCCCTTTAAAACGGCTGTGAAACGGAGAAGAGTTTTCAGGGCTTGTAAAAGTCTGGAAGGCAGCAAGGTGGACAATCCCGTCAAAACTTGGAGCGGAAAGAAACAGAAGAAATAAGCCTGACGTATCGTGCCCTGGAGGGTGATGAAGCATCTGTTTGCAAACTAAGCGTTTATAATTGTGTCCCTTGGAAAGGCGGACGTATTTTTGCGTCAGAAACAATAATGCTTATGTGGAAAAATGGAGAAAAAATGCTCAGGCTGGCTCTGACCGCTGCGGTGCTGCTCTTTTCCGGATGCACGAAGGACTCCGCACCGGAAGGAAATGAGGACAAAAGCTGGGGAGAGGACGTAGGCCACGGAATGATCGAGCTCGGAAAGCAGCTGGACGATCCTTATTCCGTGAAGAACATTACCAAGGCAATCAGGAATCTGTATCCTACCAAGGCGCCCCGTGAAGATGTGAGCCCGACTGACAGATATGTCCGCTTCTTGCCTGAAAATGAAGACGAAATGGACCGGCTTATCGCAATGGGGCTCGACCTCATGGATCATCCTCTTGATTATCAGATAATCAAGGACGGTGACTATTATCACGACCCTTTGCTGCCCGAAGAGCGCATTACTTGGCAATATGCCGTTGTCCCTCATGACTTCGCTCTGCCTGACGGGATACGCTGTGAAATACTTGACGAATGCTTTATCCCGACTGAAATGACGAAATCGGCTGACGGCATGGACTGGAACGCCATTGAGCGGGAAGCATACAGGATCAGCGGCAACGCGGACTTGCTTGCCCCTGACACCAAAGCCTCTGGTTCCGGGCCGAAGGGCAGGATATGCATAAAGGATGAGGACTTCAATGGAGGAAAGCCGTTCGGAGTTTCCGGTGTCAAGATAGTCTGCAATTCTTTTGTCAAATTCTCGTCGGCCTATACTGACAGGGACGGATATTTCCAGATGTCCCGCAGATTTTCCTCAAAGGTCCGCTACCGGCTGAGATTCCGTAACAGGGAAGGGTTTTCCATAGGGCTCAATCTACTTCTTGTCAGGGCATCGACTTCCGCTCTCGGCAAAGCATCCGGCGAAGGAATCGACTATACCGTGACTTCATCTTCCGACAGAAACCTTTTCAGCCGTTGCGCGGTAAACAATGCAATATATGATTATTTCCAAAGATGTTCCGGAGATGACCTGGGGATAAGCCGTCCGGTCGAGGATCTCAGGATATGGATTTTCCGGAAGCTGTCCGAAGGCAGCTCGCCCATGCTTCATCACGGGGCCGTCCTCGACCAGGACATTTTTGCCAAGTACCTCGGAGAATATGCCAGGCTGATAAAAGTGTTCCTTCCCGACATTACGCTCGGGCTCAGGAATGCTGACAGCTATTCTGAAATATACAGACGTTGCTGCCATCAGCTCGCCCATGCCAGCCATTACGTTTCTGTAGGGAATGACTGGTGGAATCCGTACATGAAATATCTTATGCTTTCACTTGCCGAGTCTCTTGGCGAAACAGCCTACGGGAGCGGCAACGGTGATGGCGCGGGGCATTGCGCGGTGAGCGAGATGTGGGCCTATTTCCTTCAGGAGTACCTCTATCACGACAGGTACGGAGGGGCGTCCCAGTCCGAGGGTCTGACATATTGGTTCCGCCCCCAGATTTTTCATTATCTCAGCGAACGCGGCATGAATCCTCGCCATTTTTTCAGCGTGCTCAAGCCTCAGGTCAAGGATGTTTCAGATCTGAAGGACAGGCTTCAGCAGCGCTATCCCTCCAAATCGGAAATGATAGAACAGATTTTCTCAAGATATGTTGATTAAAAGAATGATAGCGTCAGCCATCGCGGCTTTTGTGTGCCTTTCTGCTTTTTCACAGAAAGTTTCCCTTTCCACGGATGTTCTCGACTACGCGGACATGCTTACCATTAACGGCGAACTGTCTTGTTCGGTGGCACGCCGCTGGAGCGTAAATGCCGGATTCCGCTACAATCCGTTCACATATAGGAAGGGCGAGGACAAGCATCTTGCCAGCCGGCGTCAGCGGAGCTTTGCCGCCGGGGCCCGTTTCTGGCCGTGGCATGTCTATTCCGGATGGTGGCTCTCCGGTAAGGCGCAGTATCAGGAATATAACAACGGCGGCGTGCGTTCGCTCAGGACCAGGGAGGGAGACCGCTACGGGGCGGGACTTGCGGCAGGGTTCACATACATGCTGACCTCGTTTCTGAATCTGGAATTGTCTGCCGGAGCTTGGGGAGGGCTGGATGTCTATACGGTGTACGAATGCCCCGAATGCGGCGTCACCTTGTCCAGCGGAAGTAAATTCTATGTCCTGCCTAACGATATTTCACTGGCGCTGAGCCTTGTGTTTTAGCAACTGAGATTAGTGTTTTAGTCTATGAATGGATTTCGGCCGGTTCTCTGTCTCCTTTGTGCGGCGGCTCTAAAAATATGCTTCCTTTCCGGCTGTTCGGTAAAGGAAGACAGGGAACTTTGCCCCTGCTACATAAGCTTCGATCTTTCCGAGGCTTTTGACAGCACCGGCGAGAATCTTCTGCTGACCTTGTGCAACAGCAGCGGATTCAGATTCTGCGATACCTTGAAGAGGAAAGACTACCCGGATTCGGCTGCCGTGTATGTCGCCGCGGTACCTAAGGGCGCGGTCATGATGGATGTCTATTCTCCTGCGGATTCCGTCAGAACCCCTTTTGAAGGATACAGGCCGGAAGGAATCTGCGCTCCCATGCGTATGCAGTCGGAAAACTTTATCGCGGAAGGGGAGACGGCAAAACGGAAAATCCGTCTGAGCAAAAGGTATTGCCGGCTGAGGCTCTCCTTCAAAGGGCGCGTCCGGACAGCTGCAGGCTATGTATTGGTTTTCCGTTCGGAAACGGACGGTTATCTTCCCGGAGGGTCAGTGTCGGAA
>CAYWPV010000045.1:0-2994 GCA_964460265.1 uncultured Muribaculaceae bacterium
GTCTTGTCCGTAGGTGAGTGCCTGTATGGCCTGAGGGTCATATTTGTCCACGTACTGTACTTCCTTGAGGCTGTTCTCGATCTTGTTTTCTTCGACCCTGTCGGTGAGGTAGTCCTGGGCCACCATCCCTACGGCCTTGGCCTTCATCCTCAGGTTGATGTCCTTCGTTACCAGGGCTACGAACCTGTCGGGGTTGTTGTCCCTTACCCAGATGGCGGTGGCGAGGATTCTGTGGTCCTGGATGTCATCGTGGAAAAGGTCCTTCATGGAATCGGGGAAAGGATGGTTGGGTTCGATCTTTATGTTTCCCAGACCATTGCCGAGAGAGACCCCGTGCTTGCCGAACATCTTCCCTTCGGTAAGCTTGTCGATGTTTCTCATGAAACCCCTTGCGTTGAAGCTCAGGGCGTCGGTCCCTTTCTTGAACTTGTCCAGCTCCTCGATGACCGCTATGGGGATGACAAGGTCATTGTCCTGAAACTTCTTTATGGCCTTGTAGTCATGCAGGATGATATTGGTATCCAGAACGAAAATCTTCGGCTTTTTGTTTTTTGAGTCCGTGTCCGGAACGTTTGCGTAGATTGACATGGCAGTATGGTTTTCTGTTAAGATTTAATCCTCTCCTTCGGAGACGGTGCCTCCGAGCAGGGAGTTGAGTATGTTCGTTATGTCGGAGCTGTCGGAAGCCGTTGCGGAAATGTCGCAGGCATCGGGACTGATGTGCCCTATGGGATAGTATGCCACATCCTGAAGCAGAGTTTCGGCATCGATGTAGTCGTAGTCGTCGTCCGGAATGTCTATCACAATGCCCGGAGTCTCCGCGAACAGAACCTGGGTCATGCCGCAGCCGCCGTAGGATTTCATTATGGAACCGACCTCGGCGTTCATGCCCATGCCTTCGGGAACGATGCGCCTGAGGGCAGACATTAGACCGCCGTCCGCCACCGTGACGCCGGCTTTTATGATGCCGTCCTCCACGAGTTCCCTTACGACTTCATAGCAGTCGATGAAATAGTCGGCATCCGAGATGTCGGGCGCATTTCCGCAGAAGATGTCGGAAGTTTCCGAAAGCAATGAAGCTCCGAGTGTCGGCTGGCATGTGTCGAAAGGCAGGTAGATTATCCAGTCTCCAGGTGTCCCGGAGGCGGTCTCGGGACATTTTCTGTTCCTTCCCATGCTGTGCTTTTCCGTCTTGAAAGGCAGTTCCGGAATCAGAAATCCGCTGTCTGTAACTTCCTCGCCGTCCTCCGCGTCGTTTTCATCTCTGCCGGATAGCTTGACCTTGAATTCCAGGGACGTCATGTCGGCAGACTTTACGCTGTATGAGCCGAGGGTGACTCCAAGTCCGTCGAGATACTCACATGCGGTCTCCACGGAAGCGTAAAACGCCGCCATGCTGCCGACATCGTCGAAGTTCCATTTCCATGATGCTGAAACCGAAAGGTCTCCGAGGCGGAAGTGACCTTTTTTCCAGATTGCGTCAATCAGCGCCTGAGCTATCTTTACCTTGGTGAAGGCCGCGCTGTAGCACAGAGGAAAGACACGTTCTCCGGCTGCAAGATTTCCTTGGAAGTAGCGTTTATATTGTGCGGGGTCGGGCGTGACGGTCTTTGGTACGGGGTCTATGCTTTCATCCACGATAGGGTCGAAAATTCCGTCGGATTGAGAGGTCTCTTTCCCGCCGGCGGAGTCGAGCATGGCCTGGGGAGTCACGTTTTTCCGGACGCCGTCTATGATGTATGGCGACCTGAGAACCGATATGTTGGCTTTCAATGCAGACATTATGTAAAATTAGGTAAATTTGACTTTACTTCAAAATTCAGGGCGATGATTGCAGCTTTTTCAAAAGAAAGATACGATGATGCGGTGAAGGCACTTTTCCTGCGCTTTCCTTCTGTACAGAATGTCCCGTTCAATCAGGCGTATAAGCCCGGTCTGGAGAGGATGTCGGAATTCAATGCCCTTCTCGGATTCCCGGACAGATCCTTCTCTTCGGTCCACGTGGCCGGCACCGACGGCAAGGGCTCCGTTTCCAACATGCTTGCCTCGGCAATCTCCGCCCATGGTCTTGAAACGGGTCTTTTCACATCTCCGCACATTCTGGATTTCAGGGAAAGGATGAGGCTGGTCAAGGGAAACGGTCCGGCCAGGCTTGTCCCGGAACAATATGTCTACGACTTCATAATGCGCTACGGCGGTGATTTCGAAAGGCTCTCCCTGTCCTTTTTCGAGATAACCACCGGCATGGCGTTCAAGTGGTTCGCGGATGAAGGCTGCGATATGGCTGTCATCGAGACCGGACTCGGAGGCCGTCTCGACAGCACGAACATAATCACGCCCGTTCTGTCCGTGATAACGTCCATCGGGCTTGACCATTGCGACCTTCTGGGAAACACTCTGGCTGAAATCGCCGGGGAAAAGGCGGGCATCATCAAGAAAGGAGTCCCGGTGGTGATAGGAGAGAACAATCCTCAGACTCGCCCGGTGTTTGAAGAACGGGCCTCTTTGTCTGGGAGCCGCATCGTGTTTGCGGAAGATTACCTTCCGTCCCTGTGGAAAGACGCTCCGGAAGTGGAAAACATGATGGATCTTCGCGGAGAATATCAGAGGAAGAACCTGCGTACGGCCATGACGGCTCTGGAGCTGCTCGGCATGTCGGACAGCGTGTCCGAAGATGCGCTGGAGCATACGGCATCCAGAATGGACTTCCACGGGCGTTGGGAAAGACTCTCGGACCGTCCTCTGACGATATGTGACATAGGGCATAACGCCCATGCCCTCCGCAACAATTTCGGTCAGCTTGAAGAAATGATGGCAAGCGGGAAATACGACAAGCTTTCCATCGTATATTCCGTCATGGCCGACAAGGACCTTGACGCCATAATGCCTCTGATGCCCCGCGGCGCGGAATATCATTTCGCCGCGCCGTCCGTCAGGCGGGCCCTTCCCGCATCGGCCATCATGGAACGCTATTCCGCATACCTGAGAAACGAA
>CAYWPV010000045.1:3004-13921 GCA_964460265.1 uncultured Muribaculaceae bacterium
ATCTTCATGTCCACGCATCCGTGGCCGATGCCGTCCGTGCGGCCATGTCCGGATCCGGTCCTGAAGGACTCGTTTACATCGGCGGCAGCACATTTGCCGTAGCGGAGGCGCTTCCGTTGTTCAAAACTGTTTCGATATGAAAAAAATTCTGATTGCTATCTCAATAATTCTGTCCGTATGTTTTTTTGCCATGGCGGCCTACGGCACCCGCGGTACGGAGGCCGTTGAGCCCGATAAAGAAGGGCATGTGCTTAAGGAACAATGGGAAGCGTATGCCGCGGCATCGCGCAAGGACAGGCCTGCCAAGTCAATGGAAATATTGCGCGGAATCATCGGAGAGGCGGAGAAGAGGCGTCTGTCACGGGACTTTTATGACGCATGGCGTGCGTATGCGGATTTGGGCGGTTCGTTGAACTGGAAGACCAGGGATTCGCTGTCTGAAGCCTTCGGCTCGGCAGTCAGGAAATATGACGAACCTGTAGTGACGGTAACTTTCTATGCCGACGGCCATTACAACTTCGGCAAGGAGTACTTTGACATGGTTGCGGCCGATTCTGCAAGGCTGAAGGCCGGGCGGAACGAAGCGTTCTACAGAGGTGAAGAAACGGCGTCTCTGATGTACGGACAGTTGCCCGGGTACATAAGCGACGATTACGAGTATGCCCTCTGGCTCGGAGGCAATTATTCTGAGTTGGAATCATATCCGTATCCCTCGGGAGCATATGCCGAATATCTGAAGGCCGGCCGTAACCGCTCTGCGGAAGAAAGGGAGAAAGGTCTCGGCAGTCTGGCCGCAGAATACAAAGGCAGGGCCGTGGGAATGTTTGCCGAAGGAGACCTGCTGTCTATGAGGATGGACAGGCTTTCCATGAAAGAAGGTAAAGAAGAAGATTACAAGGCCCTGTATTCGGACTGTCTCGACTTTGAAAAAAGGAGAAAGTCTCTGAAAGGGTCCGAAGCCGGGCTTGCCAAAGAATATGCAGATGTGAAAGGGCTTGTGGAGACGCTGGAAGGCAAGAGCGCCTATGTATATGTGGAAGGAGACGAGATTGTGGCCGCGCTCAGGAATCTCTCTTCGGTCGAGCTGTCGGTCTTCCCTGAGGACGGTGGAAAGAAACCTTTGTGGAAAACTGTCTTGAACAATCCTGCACGCAGATTCTATGTTTCCGATACGTTGAGGATGGCGGTTCCGGCTCTTGACGACGGAATTTATATGCTGAAAGCGGGAGACTACGGCTCAGGGTATTGGAACAAGTCCTCGCTCTCGTTGGCTGCGAGGCAGGAATATTCGGGTTTTGGAGTATATGTCGCCGGGGCGGAGAGCGGAAGGCCTCTCGGCCGGGCGGATCTGAATCTGTTGAAAAACGGCAGTGTCGTCGCGTCCGTAAGGGATTTTGCGATGAAAGATGGCTTCACCCCTCTGCCCGCTTCGTTCCAGGAGATGTTGAAAGGAGGCAACGGAGCATTCTACCTCAACTGTTCCGCAGTGTCGGAACCGGATTCCCTGATCCTGAAGAGCAGGAATCTCCGCATTTGGTCAAGGAATGGTTTCGGAGGCTCAACGAAATCTGGCAGGATGACGTTCTGTGACGTTTTCCTTGACAGGGCGGCATACAATCCCGGTGATACGCTCAGATTCAAGGCAGTTCTCTACGATGAGGATTCTCACGGAGGCTTGGGCGTGGCCGGGGAAGGAACGGCGGTGAAAGCCGTCATGAACGACTCCGAAGGCAACGGCATAGGAGAGCTTTCTCTAAGCACAAACTCCTTCGGTTCGGTTGCCGGGGAATTTCCCATACCTTCAGGATTGCGGAACGGTATGTTCAGCATAGAGATCGACGGAGAAGAATACGGCGGAGAAAAGTCTTTCAGGGTGGACGAATTCATGGCGCCGACTTTCAGCATCGGATTTGACGATGTCGGCAGACTGTACTTCCCCGGAGATACCGTAAGGGTAAGCGGACAGCTCACGGCGTATTCCGGGCACATGATTTCGGATGCACATCTCAGGTACAAGGTGGACAGTTGGGATGGCCGTGTAAGTGAAGGAGAGGCTGACTTTGACGGCGATGGCCGTTTCACCGTTTCCTTCATCGCGGAAGAACAGTCCATGTATTCAATGGAACTGACCGCTACCGACCTTACCGGCGAGAGTGTTTCAGCCGCCGAAAGGATAGGTGTCTTTGAGAACATATCCGTGGATGCCGAGCTTGTGAACAGGGACGGCGCCGTTTTCGGAACGGAAGACAATTCCGTCAGGAGAGACAATCTGTCGACAGATTCGGATACCGCCGTGTTCAGACTTTATGTAAGATCCTATGCTTCGGCGGAGATTATGCCGGTTGATGTCCGATATGAACTGAAGGATGCAGAAGGAAATATGATATATGAAGGGAAGGCCGCTTCCGGATCCGAGGTAAAGTTCGACCTGAGCTCTTTCGGACAGGGGCTGTTCACTCTTCGTGCTTTCTGTTCGCTCATGGCTTCGGACGGGGACGAGGTAAAAGGCGAAAGAGAGGTGACGTTCCTGAAGATGGATAAGGATGCGGATGTTCTGGAAGTGCCGCTTAAAAAATACTATAAGCTGCTTTCCGATGAGGTGGAGGCGGGAGACGACATAGGGTTGCTTTTCGGTGCATCCGACGGACGTCCCGTTTGGGCGGTCATGGAAATATTCGGAGAAGAAAGAAAGCTTCTTGAAAGCCGTTCCGTAAGACTTTCCGGAGAGGCGGGCGGAAGAGGATCTCTTGAAAAGATAGCCGTCCCTTACTTAAGTTCATATCCCGATGAAGTTTTTGTCAGAATCTTATATTTCAAAGACCATGGGACGTTCAGTTTCGAGTCCCGGGTACGCCGCTGCCCACATGTGACGGATCTGCCTTTGAGGTGGCTGTCATTCCAGGACAGAACATTGCCCGGAAGACCATATTCATTTGAGCTCCGGACGGATCCTGAAACTGAAATACTCGCTGCCGTTTACGACAAAAGCATCGATGCGGTGGCGCAGAACCGATGGAACAAAGTCATGCCCGCGAGTTTATCCGTTCCTTACGTGAATGTGTCGTATGTGGCAGGCGGGAACTTTTCTTATTACGGAGGTATCTTTGACCCTTTGAATGACGTGGCCCCCGGGGGCAGGATGTCCTCGCCGCGTCTGATGGCCAAGGGGGCTGCCATGATGAATGCGGACATGTCCGACGGAGTTGTGGAAGTAGCGGCGGTTGAGGACAACGTGCCTGCATATGACGGTCCGGCCGTGGAAATCCGCGAAGCCTTTGCGGCCACTTTGGCTTTTGAACCCTTTCTGCGCAGTGACGGAGAGGGAAATGCCAGGCTCGATTTTTCCACATCCGGGAAGCTGTCCACCTACAAAGTCATGCTGTTCGCCCATGACAAAAAAATGCGCAATGAAGTTCTTGCCAGGGAAATGACGGTTACGTTGCCGGTCAAGGTATCTGTGTATGAGCCGAAGTATCTGTATGTCGGAGACAAGTATGAACTTACGGTCACGCTTTCATCATCGTCCGATTCGCCCGTCAGCGGCAGTCTGAGGTTTTTCCAGTATGACGGCGGAGATTACAGGCATTCTGAACCGGTCGTGCAGGCTTCGGAGAAAGTCAGCATTTCTCCCGGAGCGACACTTGCCCGCCGTTTCACTGTGGCCGTTCCCGCAAAGGAGGGTGAAATGGGAATCAGGCTGGAGTTCGATCCCGACGGAGAGGAGTCTTTGGCAGGGGATGCGATGTTCGTGTCCGTTCCCGTTTATGGGGATGTCCGGAAATTGACGGAAGCCCATTCGGCAGTGATACTTCCGGGGACGGACATGGAGGCTGCCCTGGAAAAACTTCGTTCCGCATTTGTGAACACGAGCCATAATGGGGCGGAGTATACGGAAATATCCGTTATGGACATGCTCAGGAGCGCTCTTTCCTCCGAAACTGAGCCCGTCGGCGATGATGTGCTGTCTTTGTCTGAGGCGTTGTATGTCAGGCTCGTGGCGGCCAAACTCGGAATCGGGCTGCCTTCTTCCGATGTCGGTGATGCCGGACTGCTTGCAAAGATTATGTCCTGCCGAAACGCCGACGGAGGTTTCGCATGGTTCGAGGGCATGGATTCTTCGCCTGTGATAACGGCCGTGCTCTTGGAAAGATTCGCAAAGCTCCGCCGTGCGTCCTTGCTTGACGAAGATCTTACGACCTCAGTCAAGTATCTGGACAACAGTCAGTTTTCTATGGAAAGACCGTTCTGGTGCGGAGGCCTTTCTTACCCGCAGTACCTCCATGCCAGATCTCTTTACCCTTCGGTGCCGTTCAGCCCCGAAGGCAGCGGCAGGGAGTTCACCGCTCTGATGAAGTCTTTCAGAAAATACGTCAGAGGCTATCTCGTTCCCAAGGGCGACCGTGGCCTTGGCGGTGCCATATTGCCCAAGGCAAGGCGCATTATGACCCTTTCCAATCTTCTTGCTTCCGATGAGGGCAGGGCGTTGGCGAAAAAGTGGGGAGTGGTGTTGTCGGGCGGAAAAAAGATGCGGGCTTCACTGGAAGAGGATACGGCCTCTCTGCTTGAGTATGCTGTGGAACATAAAGAAGGGGGAATGTATTATCCCAATGCCGTAATGCCGTTCAGAGGTCTGCTTGAGAGCGAAGTTTATGCGCACAGTCTCATCTGCGATCTGCTTACGCGCTACGCCGGTTCTTCGCGTCCGGAAAACCGTCAGGCAGCTGAGGCCATGAAGGTGGCCGACGGGATAAGGATATGGCTGATGCTTCAGAAGGAGACTCAGATGTGGGGAGCCGAACCGGCTTATGCCGATGCCGTCAACTCCGTGCTGAGCGGGTCGGACGAGCTGTCGGCGGTGAAGGTCATAGTTCTGCGGAAAACCTATGAGAAGCCTTTTTCCGAGATAAAGGCCTTCGGAAACGGTTTCAAGATAGAAAGGATCTTCCTGAGGGAGGTGACTTCAGCTGATCCTGACCGGGCGGGCAGAAAGGTCACCAGGTTTGAGCAGATAAAAGAAGGGGACATTCTCTCTGTCGGCGATAAAATCCGTGTGGAGTATCGCATTGAAAGCGGTGAAAACAGAAGCTTCGTATTGCTGAGGGTTCCCCGCGAGGCCAATCTGCGGCCTGTGGACCAGCTTTCCGGCTTCCGCGGTTTTTCCTTCCGTCCGCTGCGGGTGAATTCATGGTACAGTGTAGTTCCGAGGGCATACTGCAATGTCAAGACGGACGTTACGGAATTTTATTTCGACTCCTGTCCTGAAGAAAAGTCTTCGGTATACGAAGATTTCCATGTTACTCAGCGCGGTGTGTTCACTGCTCCGGTCACTGAGATAGAGTCTTTGTATGCACCTCATTACAGAGCGAACACGGCGGTGCATACCGTTACGGCATGGTGACCCTCAAGATCGTTTTCATGGTTTTATGACTTGTTCTGCCCATGGGGCGGAGTCATTCCTTGTTTCTGCTGTCCATGCAGATGGTTACCGGGCCGTCGTTTACCAGAGCGACCTTCATGTCGGCGCCGAATTCCCCGGTCGCTACCGTGCGTCCCGCGGCCTCTGACAAGGCGGAGCAGAACTGTTCATACATCGGAACGGCGAGTTCGTGTCCCGCGGCGGCGATGTATGACGGCCTGTTGCCTTTCTTTGTGGAGGCCATGAGCGTAAACTGGCTTATCACAAGAATTTCGCCTTCCATGTCCATGACGCTTCGGTTCATGACGCCTGCATCGTCGTTGAAAATCCTCATGGCTGTTATCTTCCTCACCAGCCAGTCGATATCCTCACGGCCGTCGTCTCTTCCGACGCCGAGCAGGATCATAAGTCCCCGGCCGATGGAAGACTTGACTTTGCCGTCTATCGTTACCGAGGCCGAGGAAACCCTTTGTATCACCACTCTCATATCTGTGTTTCTGTTGGAGCCGAATCTTGTCCGCAGATTGTGCCGTGTCTGCCGCACGGACAGGGCAGACATCGAATACAAATATAGCCTTTTCATCCCTTTGTGGAAATCATTTCCGCAGCGGAGATTAAATTGAAGCTGTTCCGGAGCCTTGTCTGACAAGGTTTTCCGGAACAGCTTCTCTTCTCATCCATCCGCACGGAGCGGATGTGCGGTGTTTAGTCTACATTACGTATCGGGTTCTGAGTCAGGTATGTATTGGCCTCAAGCGTGCCGCTGTGGAACGGGAATATGTTGTCATCGACATTGCCTATGGTTTCGACTCTGCGTTTGCAGAACCATGACTTGCCGTTCCATACATTCTGTCCGTTGGTCATCTTGAACCTGATAAGATCCTGACGGCGGTGCCATTCGCCCATGAATTCCCAGCCGAGTTCGTCGAGAAGGCCGCCGAGTATGATGTCGTTTCCTCCTTCATCGGTTGTAATCCACTCGTTTTTCTGGCCTGCGGCAGTCTTGGCTTCGTCGCCCATTATGTTCAGGTTATAGCGCAGTCCGTATTTGTAGCGGCTTCCGCCTTTGAGCTGTTCAGCGCTTACAGCGGCTTTGCCGGGAGCTTTGCTGAAGTTGCGCTCACGTACCTTGCTGACAAGCTCAGCCGCATCGTCCTCGTTCTCTTCAAGACGCAGGAGGCATTCGGCTTTGATCATCAATGCGTCGGCATAGCGGAAGACGGGAAGGTCCGTGGAATATGTGCCCACCGGGCCGGTGCCTATCTCATACTTGTGGCAACGTGCACCTTCGTATTCGTAGGCACCGTCAATGCTGCCGAACTCTATCGTGTAGCTGCATCCTTCGATTTCCTTGCCTTTCTGGTCATACTGTTGTCCCCAGAACCATGTGTCGGTAAGACGCTGGTCGTCCTTGTCATAGGTCTCTATGAACTGCGGAATCGCACCTGCGCCCGAAGTCGCCCAGCTTGTGTATCCGTAAGTTGCGCGGTTAGGTCCTGCGAGCCACAGACCTGCCCAGTTGAGACCGTATGAATAAGGGTATTCGAAGGGGAAGGCAAGTATTACTTCGGGGCTGGAAGAGATGTCCTGCTTGAAGTTGTCCAGATAGTTCGGTGCAAGGTCATATTTGCCTGATCCTATGACATCATTGACTTCGTTGAGGGCCTTCCGGTAGTAGCTCTTGTCGGAATCGTCGTTGAACCATGCGTTGTGGTTGAGGTACATCTTGGCGAGCAGCATGTTGACGCAGTAGTTGTTCACCACGCCGAAGCCGTTGTCGTCTCCGCAGTTGCCTTTGATGGCGGACAGTTCGGAGATTATGAAGTCCCATGTATCCTGCGGTTCCGCCTGGGTCGGTACCCATCCGTCAGGATGGATGTATGACGTGTCGAGGGGAATGTTCCGGAAATTGTCGAACAGGGTATAGTACATGAGAGCCCTGAAGAAGCGCAGCTGGTTGTAGGCCACCTGGTTGTCTTTTATGGCCTCCATCTCCATCATCCTGTTGCATTCGGTTATGGCCGAGTAGGCGTTGGAGTAGAAATTGCGCATGTGGCTTATGCCGTTGCTGAAAGTGTGTTTGTGCAGGAGAATGTAATATTTTCCCCAGCCTATTCCCAGACGGGACGGAACGCACCACATGTCGGTGGATTCTTCGATGTCGCCCATTCCGTTGAATTCTGCATACACTCCGTGGATGTAGTCGTATGCGGATGCCAGCATGGCCTGGATGTCATCGTCCGTGAATTCATATTTTTCCGCCGCTATCTGGCTGTATATCGTCTCGTCCAAATCCGTGCATGACGAAAGCAATACAGCGGAAGCTATCAGAATCGAGTTCAGTATCTTTTTCATATTGTGTTCCCTTGATTATTTAACATGGCTGCTGCCGCCGAAAGTGAGGTTTACGCCGAGCGTGAAGGTCCGGACAGGAGGGTAGTTGCTTGAAAACTCATGTCCGAAATACCACATGTCGCTGTTTGACAGTTCCGGATCCAATCCTTTGTACTTAGTGATTGTGAACAGGTTGGTGCCGGCTACGTAAACTCTTGCCGCCTGAATGTATTTTGAAACCGCGCCGTCTCCGAGATTGAAGGTATATCCCAGGCTCGCGTTCTTGAGCTTCAGGAAATCTCCTTTTTCAAGATGATCGCTGGTCCACTGTTTCGAGTTCATGTTGCGCGACAGTTTGTTGCCGTCTTTGTAGGGGGCGTCCATAAGGGATTTCAGATGGTTGTACTGTGTGAAATAGTAGCTTTCATACAGGACTCTGTTTTCATTGAGAATCTTGAATCCGAACTGTCCCGTGAACTGAAGATTCAGGTCGAAGCCGCGGTATTTCAGACGGTGGTTCATGCCGAAGTAGAGATTGGGCAGAGCATGGCCCAGAACCTGGCAGTAATCGTCGTTGTTGTCCATTCTGACATTGTATTCTTCGGCCTCGCCGGTCGCGGGATTCTCTATCATCCATTTGCCGTCTGCAGATACTCCTACGGATTTCAGACCGTACCAGAGATCCACTCTCTTGCCAACCTCCATCCGGTGCGTGCGTGCGGATGAATAGTCTCCGAATCCGCCGTTGTACTGGTAGTTGTCAGTTTCGTAGAGGTCGTTGGACAAGTTGTTGAGTTTGTTTGAGTTGTGGGAGAACGTGAGATCCATGTCCCACTGGAAGTCCCTGTTCTTCACGGGAACCGCATTGATGGCGAGCTCTATTCCCCTGTTGGTCATTTTTCCGACATTGGCCAGAGTCTGGTCGTAGAGATTCGGAGGGGTAGGGACCTTGTACCAGTACAGCATGTCGCTTGTCGTCTTGTTGTACAGATCCAGAGAAAATCCTATGCGTCCCTCCAGGAACATGGCGTCAAGTCCTATGTTGAACTCTTTCGATTTTTCCCATTTGAGGTCGGGGTTGGGATTGGAGGCTATGGACATTCCTGCCAGCCATTTTCCGTCAGAATAGTAATATCCGTCGTAATCATACCTTGTCAGGGACATGTATGAATCACCGGGAATGACTCCGGTAACTCCGTATCCTGCACGGAGCTTAAGCTCGTCTATCCATCGGATGTCTTTCATGAAATCTTCGTTCTGTATGTTCCATCCGGCTGAAACGGAAGGGAAGTTTCCCCATTTGTGATTTTCTCCGAACTTGGAAGAACCTTCGTGACGCAGGCTTAGAAGAACATTGTACCGGTTGTCGTAGCCGTAGCTGACTCTTCCGAAGAAACCTATGAGGTGGCTGTCCGTCCTGGCGGATGTCATGGAGGCGTTACCCTCCTTCAGGGCGCGGCCGAGCCCTATGTTATCTGTTCCGAAGAAATAGTTCGGGAACTCTCTGTTGTATGCGCTGAAATACTTGTAGTCGTCATACTGGTAGCTGTATCCCGCAAGCACGTCCAAACGGTGCTTTCCTATGTCTTTCCTGTAATTTGAAGTCAGTTCAAGAAGGTTCTGCCTCGTGCCGGAGTGGCTCAGCGTAGCCTGTCCGGTGTAGCCGTAGTTGATGTTCTGGTAGTCGTACCGGTTGCGGAACTGGTCGGTGTATCCGGTGGCATCCACGAGGGCAAGTTTCAGGTTGGTCTGCCAGCCCTTTATCGGCTCTACGGTAATGTTGCCCGTGATGCGTGTCTGGTTGTCCTTGTTGTAGCCGTCGCGACCTTTTATGTACGCAACCGGATTGTAGTAGTTTGATGCGCTGAAATTCTCGTAATACGACCCGTCGTCATTCTTTACCGGTTCCGTGGGGTTGTGCAGGATTGCCTGATGGTAAGCCGTCGATGAGCTGACTATGTCGCTTTTGACTATTCTGTTCTGTACGTCTATCGAAAGCTTGAGCATGTCGTTGAACATCCACTGCGACACCCCGGCGTTCAGGTTCAGGCTTCTGCGGTAGGTGTCGATTATTGTCCCCTGCGTGTCCCGGTACGTGAAATCAGCGTAGAAAGAGGTGTTTTCCAGGCCTCCGCTGATGTTGATGTTGTGGTTGTGGGAGAAAGCGGTCCTCGATATCTCTTTCAGCCAGTCAGTTTCAAAACCCTTGTCCGTCAGGTCCGTGTTGCCGTTGCGGACATCTTCGGCACTCATGAAATCCAAAGTGTTGGCGAAATTCGTCAGACTTGCATAGCCTGAGTACTTCACTGCCGTGTTTCCGCCTCTGCGTCCGTTCTTGGTAGTTATGATGATTACACCGTTTGCTCCGCGTGTGCCGTAGATAGCGGCTGCAGAAGCGTCCTTTAGTACATCGATGCTTTCGATGCTTTCCGGGGCTACGGTCTGCAGGCTTCCTTCAATCCCGTCTACAAGGATGAGCGGGGTCTGGCTTCCTTCCATGGAAATTACACCGCGCAGGCGTATCGTGGATGTCGCATTAGGGTCTCCGCTGCCGTTGGCGATTGTCAGTCCGGCAATTTTGCCCTGGATGAGATCTCCTGCATCGGTCATCTGTCCTGTGTTGAAACTGTCTTCCTTTACGCTGGCCACGGCGCTGGTGACATCTCCTTTCCGCTGCGTTCCGTAGCCTATGACAACCGTTTCGTTCAGCATCTCGCTGTCTTCGTCAAGGACGATCGACAGCTCGGCCGCAGCGACTGCTTCTTTGGTTATATATCCTATGCAGGATATTTCAAGCATTGCTCCTTCCGGGACGCTGATGCGGAAATTTCCGTCCGCGTCAGTGTTTACCCCGTTCCGCGTGTTCTGCTGGATAACGGTCGCTCCTATCACTGGCATCCCCGCGCTGTCCGTGACCTTGCCTTTCGTGACATTCTGGGCGAATGCCGTACTTGCGGAAAGCAATGCCAAGCAAATCATAAGCGATGCAGTCAACTTATGAAAAAAGTTTTGGTGTTGTTCCATGATAAATAGATTGATTGGTTTGAAATAATGTATCAGCAGTGCTCTGTTTAGGCTCTTCACCGCGAAGATAGTGAAAAAATGTAACTTAAATGAAATAATTTTGTAATATAAATGAAATATTGTTTCGATTTGATGTTTAAAAT
>CAYWPV010000046.1:0-13493 GCA_964460265.1 uncultured Muribaculaceae bacterium
CATATCGATGCGAAGGTGAACATGAGCCGTCTTTTGAAAAATCTTGGATAGAACGCATACCCGATTAATAGTTATTTTTTACGGTTTTCATGCAATTTAGGCCAGGTTTGTTCCTAATGCCCTTTGGCGAAAAATTTTTAACGATTAATAGGATACCGTTATCAAATTAATCTGTATTTTTGCCAAAACAAGAAGTATATATTTTATTCTGATAACCAATATTAAGTTTAACAACCAAATTAAAGTATGAGTCAAAAACAGTTAATGCTGGGGTGTGCTCTTTTGTGCCTTCTCGGGGCATTTACAGGGAGTCAAGCCTATGCGGCTGATGCCGAATCTTACTCTTCGGTTCAGCAGAATGTCATTACAGTGACAGGTACTGTTGTCGATGCCAACGGAGAACCGATCGTAGGTGTCGGCGTTGTACAAAGTCCGACTAACGGCACTGTTACGGATCTGGACGGAAAGTATACGCTTTCTGTACCCTCTGACGCGGTGCTTACATTCTCTTCCATCGGTTATACCACGACGGAAGTGAAGGTCAACGGCCGTGCGACCATAGATGTAACCCTTACGGCGGATGTGCAGTCGCTCGACGATGCCGTTGTCGTAGGTTACGGCGTTCAGAAAAAAGCTACGCTCACGGGTTCCATTTCTGCTGTAAACGGAGAGGATCTCAAAAAAGTGTCCGCAGCCAACATGACCAATACGCTTGCCGGTAAGACGGCCGGTGTCATTGCTTACAGCCGTTCCGGAGAACCTGGTGCCGATGACGCAACCATCCTCATCCGCGGTAAAGGTACTTTCGCAAACAGCGACGGATCCAATGTCGCCCCCCTTATCGTCGTCGATGGTGTGGCCGACAGAAGTTTTGGCCGTCTGAACCCTGAAGACATAGAAAGCATATCCATCCTTAAGGATGCATCCGCAGCCATTTACGGAGCACGTGCGGCTAACGGTGTCATTCTCGTCACCACAAAGCGTGGTAAGGAAGGCAAGATCGTGATGAACTACAACGGCAGCTACACAATGTCCCAGCCTACGAGGGTTCCCAAGATGCTTGACGCATACGA
Source organism: uncultured Muribaculaceae bacterium (assembly GCA_964460265.1). Taxonomy (GTDB): domain Bacteria; phylum Bacteroidota; class Bacteroidia; order Bacteroidales; family UBA932; genus Cryptobacteroides. The sequence continues at coordinate 1,074 of CAYWPV010000046.1, forward strand.
CTATGCTACCTATGTGAACGAATACGATGCGCAGCCCCGTCATGCTCAGTCGGGACTTACGTACACTGACGAAGTGATGCAGCACTATCTCAAGAATGACGACCCTGTCACCTACCCCAACACCAACTGGTGGAAATCGGTGGCTAAGAACTGGTCCAGCAAGACCCAGCACTCCATTTCCGTATCCGGAGGTTCCGACAAAGTGTCATTCTATACATCTGCCCAGTATATGTATCAGGATGCTCTCTACAAGCATGCCGCCCAGAATTACAATCAGCTTCAGTTCGTGTCCAATATCGATGCCAAGATCACCGATGCGATACGCATGAGTCTCGATGTTCTCGGACGCCGTGAGACCAGAAACCAGGGTGGGAGCTCCACGGAATCCATCTATACATACTTCCTTACCACTTTCCCGGGCTCCGCTCCCTATTATCCGAACGGACTTCCCAGAGTGGGTTATGACGGCGTTACCAACAACGCGGCCATCATGGTGACCGATATTCCCGGCTACTCGAAGAATATCAGAAACACCCTCACGTTCAAGCCTCTCCTCCATATCGATCTCGATGTCATCACGAAAGGTCTTTATGCGGAAGGTTACGCAGCTGCCGACTTCCACTTCAACAACGGGAAGTCTCTCAGCAAACCATACGATCTCTATCTGTATGACGCTGCCACCGGGCAGTACAATTCCAGAAGAGATGCCACCGGCGTTATCAGCGTGAACAACGATGCCGACAACTCGACATCACTGACACTCCACGGCAGGATCGGTTACGACAACACGTTCAACCAGATTCACCACGTCAACGCTTTCGTTGCATACGAGCAGAATCAGTACAGATGGCATTATCTCTCGGCCGGACGTACCAACTTCCTTTCCGATCAGATTCCTGAAATCTTCGCCGGAAGTTCCGACAAGCTGGACTGGTCCAACAACGGTTATTCCTCCGCTTTCTCAAGAGTTAACTTCTTCGGAAGGGTCAACTATGACTACATGTCAAAGTATCTTGCCGAGGTCACTTTCCGCTACGACGGTTCCATGAACTTTGCGGAAGGTCACAGATGGGGTTTCTTCCCTTCTGTTTCAGCCGGTTGGGTCTTGTCTGAGGAAAACTTCTGGGAGAACATCAAGCCTTACGTGGGTTTCTTCAAGCTCAAGGCTTCATGGGGTATGATGGGTAACGACAACATCAGTTCTTACCAGTACATGAGCCAGTATATGTTCAACACCTCGGGTGTCACGTTCGGTACCACTCCTACTCAGAACTCCGCGCTTTATCTCGCAAGGCTTGCCAACCCCAAGGTTACATGGGAGACCGCCCAGACCTACAACGTAGGTTTCGTGGCCAACTTCCTTCAGAAGTTCTCTCTCGAAGGAGACTACTTCTTCAGCCACAGGTACGACATTCTCTACCAGAGAAACGCTTCCGTTCCTTCATATTCAGGTCTCACTCTTCCTGACGAGAACCTTGCCAAGGTCAACAACCACGGTGTCGAGTTCGTAGGTTCCTACCGCGACGCCAAGGGTGACTGGAACTGGGGCGTGACAGCCAACTTCACCTTTGCTGAAAACAAGGTCAAATACATCGATGAGGCTGAGGGCACTCCCGACTGGCAGAGACAGGAAGGCTATCCTATTGACAGCCAGCTGCTCTACAAGGCCATCAAGATTTATCAGAGCCAGAGCGAAGTGGACGGTTCCGCTACCATCGACGGCAATGTCGGTCCCGGTGACCTCCAGTATCAGGATACGGACGGCAACGGTGTCATCACGGACAACGATAGAATAAGAATCAACCGTACCGCCACTCCTAAGATTGTCTACGGTCTCACTCTCAACGGAGGCTGGAAGAACATCGACTTCAACGTCTTCTTCCAGGGACAGGGCATGTCCAAGACCCTCTTCATGCCTACCATGAACATGGTTCAGGAGTATTTCGACCATCGTTATGTCGAAAGCGATCCTTCCACCCATGCCCATGCCAAATATCCTAAGGCTCTCATCAAGCAGACCTATTGCGATACATGGAACGGAAAATATTCCACATGGTGGCTCCGCAACACCGCATTCCTCCGTCTTAAGACATTGGAAGTCGGTTACACTCTTCCCAAGAATCTTGTCAACAGATTCGGTATAGACAACCTCCGCGTCTACGCGAACGGTACAAACCTCTTTACCCTTGACAAGTTCAAGGTTGCCGATCCTGAAGTAGGAAGCATCACGGAGTATCCTCTCCAGCGTACGCTTAACTTCGGTGTTAACCTTACATTCTAAAAGCACTGAGATATGAAAAAATCATCATTGTTCATTATATCTGCGATAGCCTGCTTCGGCATGGCCTCCTGCACCAGTATTCTGGATCAAAAACCACTTGATTCATTTACTGACGAGGCGGTATGGAGCGATCTCGCTCTTTCAGAAGCGAACCTCAACGAGGTGTACCGCGATGTACGCGGCTATCTGTCAACAAATACTATCTGGGACAATTTCTCGGAAGAGGTGTTCCATAAGCATGGGTACGGGACCAACAACACCACCCATAGCCTCATGTCCCCTGACGCCGCATACATCTGCTACTACGAGGACAACTACAACATGTGGGGAAACTACTACGGTTACATCAACACTCTCAACATTTTCCTTCAGCACATAGACAGCGTGCCCGCTTCATCCGACAGCGATATCGAATGGAGAAACGAGCAGAAGGGGCAGGCTCTCTTCCTGAGAGGATGGTTCTACTATCATCTCTATATGTTCTACGGGAGATGCGTTATCGTGGACACTCCTTTCGAGCTTGATTCACAGTATGACAAGACCAGAGCGGACATGGACGATGTAGCTGCCTTCATCGTAAAGGATCTTGATGATGCCGCGGCTCTCCTTCCTCTGAAATATTCAGACGCTGCCGATTTCGGCCGTGCCACCAAGGGAGCGGCTCTCGCGCTCAAGTCAAAGGTTCTTCTCCTTCAGGCGTCTCCTCTGTACAGCCCCAACTTCCAGACTACACAGGCAAGATGGCAGGCTGCGTCGGATGCAGCCAAGGATGTCATCGATCTCGATGTGTACCACCTTGCCACGATTGCTCCGGAAGGAACGACCCTCAGCTCACCTGACGACGTGCAGAGATACGTTGAGGCCTATGCCGCTCTCTTCTACGATCCTGAGAGTCCCGAAGCTATCTGGGAAAAGCTCTACAATCCTAACTACGAGAATGCATGGTCAGACACCAACTCCACTCCTATGGGACAGGTTCACCGTGCGCCTTGCGGCCCCGGCAACGGTTTCGAAGGATGGGGAACGTTCGATCCTACCCAGAATCTTGTGAACAAGATCCAGAAATATGACGGTACTCCTCAGGATGCCTACACCGATACCCTCAAGAATCCTTGGCAGGATCTTGAGATCCGCTACTGGGCGAACATCGTCGGTGACGGTGCCACATGGGGTTACGGTGACGACAAGAGAGAAGTCGAAACCTTCGTTGCTGCTCCCAACAGCGGTGTCACTCCCGGTCTGGACAGTTCTCAGGGCCAGTATTGGTGGAATGCCTCCAATACGGGATATGCAATGCGCAAATCCTATACTCCTGACTTCAACTACTACGGTACTACACAGTGGAATGCTCCGTGGATGTTCATCCGTCTTTCCGAGATCTACCTCAACTATGCCGAGTGCCAGTACAACCTTGGAAACAACGACGAGGCTCTCAAATACGTCAACAAGGTACGTAACCGTGCCCTTCTTCCTGATGCTACGGGCGACGTGTGGAAAGCTATCGAATATGAGCGTGAGATCGAAATGATGTTCGAAGGAACCCGTTGGATCGACATGCGCCGTTGGATGAGAATGGATGAGGAGTATGCGCAGCCTGTGCTCGGATGCCAGGTCACCAAGTATGCCGACGGACACAAGTCCTACAAGCTCAACGTATTTGTGGATCAGCGCGAATGGAAGGGCCTGACAGGAGCTCCTACCGGCAGCGCATCGGATTACAAGTACTACATAGTGCCTCTTTCCCGTTCGGAATACAACAAATCACCTAAGTATCTTGATTTGTGGCCTTACGAATAGCAGATATCCAAGATTCTATATAAATGAAATTTAAATCATTAGTTATGGCCATCGCAGCAGGTTTCTGCTGCCTTGGCCTTTTTGGTCAAGAGAAGGTAAAACCTCTTACCGATGAGGAGTGGAAAGCATTGGCGCCGACTCCTCCCATGGGATGGAACAGCTGGAACAAATTCGGCTGCAACGTAAGTGAAACTCTTATCAAGGAAATCGCGGATGCGATGGTCTCTTCCGGAATGAAGGATGCCGGCTACGAGTATGTCGTCATCGATGACTGCTGGCAGGTAGACCGCGATGAAAACGGCGTCATAGTCGTTGATCCGGAGAGATTTCCCAACGGAATGAAGGCTGTTGCGGATTATGTACACGGCCTCGGACTCAAGTTCGGCATCTATTCCTGCGCCGGAACGCACACTTGCCAGGGACGTCCCGGAAGTATGGGATATCAGTTCATAGATGCCAAAACCTATGCCGACTGGGGCGTGGATTATCTCAAATATGACTGGTGCGACAACGAAGGTCAGGATGCCAGAAGCGCCTACCTTACCATGGCAAATGCCATAAAGGCTACCGGCCGTCCCATCATCTTCAGCATCTGCGAATGGGGAGAGAACAAACCTTGGGAATGGGGTGCCGGAATCGGCCATCTCTGGAGAGTCACTCCTGACATCCGCGCCTGCTTTGACTGCACGTTCGACTGGGGCGGTGTCGGTGTTCTCGGCTGCATTGACGCTATGAAGGATCTTTATCCTTATGCCGGTCCCGGACATTGGAATGATGCCGAAATGCTTGAAGTAGGCAACGGCAACATGACCAAGGACGAACAGATTTCCCATTTCTCCATGTGGTGTATGCTTGCAGCTCCCCTCATGAGCGGAAATGACCTCCGCGACATGAGCATGCAGACTATCGAGATTCTCACCAACAAGGAAGTGATAGCTGTCAACCAGGACACCCTCGGAAAACAAGCTGTTCCTTTCATGGATATGGGAGATCATCAGATCTGGGCCAAGCCTTTGAGCAACAAGGAAATCGCCATCTGTTTTCTCAACAGGGGACGCCTGACCTGGGATCTGGACTACGACTGGAATGACCAGACCATGTATTTTGCCCGCGACATCAACTTCAAGAAGTACGAGTACGTTGTCCGTGACCTGTGGCAGCACAAGGATGTCGGAACCACGAAGTCCAATCTTGTCGCATCCATTCCTGCGCACGGCAGTCTCATGGTCCGTCTAAAAGTGAAACCTGCTCCTGCGGTTGCTCTTCCGAAAGGAAAGAAAATCTATGTGGAGAAGGCGTGGGAAGGCATGGATCTCAACAACGAGAACAGCGAGTGGAGCTACAAAAGGCTTTACTGCACGGACGATATCGCTATCTTCTGGCAGAAAGGCTTCGGTGCTGATCCTACCAAAGCTCCTGATCTCAAGGGTCAGGACATGAAATTCGATCCTAAGGTTCTTGCCGAAAAGCTGGAGTCCTTCTACAAATATTTTTACAATAATCTCGATTTCGTAGTCAAGGGCAAGACCAATGCCGACAAGTACCGCATGAACTGTTATGTGCGTTATGACCTCGAAGCCACTGCTTATGGCGGATGCGTGGACGATGTCATCGGCGGCCTTTGGGTTACCCCTGTCCGTCTCAAGGATCCTGAGCTCAATGTCCTCGCGCATGAGCTCGGCCATTGTTTCCAGATTCAGAGCAGCTGCGACGGAAACGGCAGCGGCGGAGGCTCTTTGATTGAAAACGGAGCGCAGTGGATGCTCTGGCAGGTCAACCCTAACTGGCAGACCAGCGAGAAGTACCACTGGGAGGCTTGGAACAAGCTCACCCACAAGGCATTCTGCTCCTATGAGAATATGTATCACTCACCCTATGTCCTTGAATACTGGTCTCTTAAGCATGGCCCTAAATTCGTTGGCAGATTCTTCCGCAGCGGAGAAAAAGGTGAGGATGCCGTGACCGAGTACAAACGTCTTGCCGGCATCAACCAGACTCAGTTCGATGACGAGATGTTCGATGCATGCCGTCATTTTGTGAACTGGGACTTCGAAAGAGTGTGGAAGGAGAGCCGTCCCTATGCGAACAAGAACGTGACTGCCCTTACACCTCTTCCTGACGGATGGATGCGTGTCGCCGAGACCAACTGCCCGGAGAACTACGGTTTCAATGCGATTCCCATCGCTTTCCCTCAGGGCGGCGGCAAGGTCAGCGTTGAATTCAGGGCTGAACCCGGCATTGAAGGATTCTCAAAGACTGCATTGGACAAGGCCGGATACCGTTACGGTTTCGTGTGCGTAGGTGCTGACGGCAAGTCCGTCTACGGACCTATGTACAGCGAAAAGAACAACACCATTTCCTATGATGTTCCTGCCGGTTCGCAGTATCTCTGGCTTGTCGTGATGGGCGCTCCTACCGAGCATACCAAACAGGTATGGTCCAGGAATGCGAAACCTGAGCCTGAGGCCCAGTTTCCTTACAGCATAAGAATCAAATAAGCACACTGCTTTTGTTTATCGGGGCGGCGGTTTTTTCCGTCGCCCTTTTTTGTTTAAATTTGGAGCGGCAGTCCGGCAGCCTGTCGGATGCCCGTCAAAACTCGTTTGGGCGGCGGAATGGCAGTTGTGCAAGGAATGCGCCGCCAAAACCGGAAATATTAGAGCATTATGGGAGATAAGAATTTTTCAGACATAGGCAGAGTTGCCGCCATCGATTATCTTTATTGCGGAACTCCATTCGAAAATCACAGAAAGAACGTTTTTAATTCGAACGAATCCATTTCTGTCTATTTCGCATCCAGGCTGCTTCTCGAAGGCTTGGATTTCGACCTTGTCTATTTTCCGTTGAGGCACTTGGGCTACAAGGCGGTGACTGCCGTGACGGGCGAACTTTACGCCTCTTTAGCGTCTCCGAAAGGACTTGACGTGAAGCTGGGCGTATCCGCAAAGCTTGATCTTCCGCAGATAAAGGAACTGTGGGAGGGAATCGTGACCGGGGCTTCCGAACACGGGTACTCTTCTGTGTCCCTTGATTTGCTGCCTTCCGGAAACGGCCTTTCAATAGCTGTCTCCGCTGCAGGTGAGGCGGATGGCTCGGAGCGTCCCTCTCCCCAGTCGAAGGATCTTGTCTGTGTGTCCGGCAGCCTTGGTGCGGCATATATAGGTTTCAGGGCTTTGGAACTTGCCAAGAAAAAGTTTGACGCGGACGGAATGCAGCCGGATCTTGAAAAGTACAAGATGATGATCGCTGCATATCTGAAGCCGGAGATAGACCCTTCCGTCGTTGCGCAGCTAAAAGATAGCGGAGTCGTTCCTTCCGCCGGCTATCTGGTTGACCGCGGGCTTGCCGATGCCGTGAAACGGCTTGCAAAGGACACCGGGCTCGGGGCTAAGCTGTATGCGGACAAGATACCCTTTGAGGGCAACTCTTTCGAATTCGGTAAGGAAATGGACGTGGATCCGCTGTCCTGCGCCATGAACGGTGGAGAGGATTACCGCCTGCTGTACACGATTCCAATCTCCATGTATGAGACTTTCCGCCACGACTTCCAGATCTTCGACATAATAGGGCATCTTGCCTTGCCGGAAGCGGGTACCGTACTCGTGACTCCCGAGGGTGCGGAGCTTCCTCTGCGTGCCCAAGGGTGGCCAGATTCGCAAGATGATTAAGTTAATGCAGGTTATAAAAATGGCAGTAATTACCCTTGCTGCTTTGTGAACACCTTGTAGGGAATCTTCATGTCCGTGATTCGCTGAATGAAATCAGCGGAGGCTGCAATGTGGAATTTCCTGCTGTTGAATTCAATGTTGTAGCCCGATTTCGCATCGTACAGGAACATGTGCAGGGGTACGTTTCCTTTGCAATGGCTGACCACCGACACGAGGTCTTTCCTGAAGGATGAATTCAGCATGTCCGTAGTTATGTAGAGGGCCAGGAAGGATACGAACTCGTCGGCAATGTTGCCGAGCAGCCTTATGTCGTTTACCTTCAGTCCGTATGGAACAGGCTGCCGGCTTCCGTCGTCGGAGCGGGAGAAAAACTTCGGTGCTATTTCTCCGGTGATGTATACCGCGCTGTGTTCGGCCTGAAGCCGGGGTGCGAAGCGTTCGTGGTCTTTTCCGAAGAGAGACAGCTCGTAGGATCCGTTGTAGTCTTCGATTACTGTCCTGGAGTACGGCCTTCCTGTCTTGGTCACCAGCTGGGTGTAGGAGGTTATTATGCCGGCGACGGCGATTTTCATATTAATGCCTGAGGATTCACACGTGGGGATGAGTTCCTTGAGGTTGGCGAGCGATTCGTTTGTAAAATTTTCTATTTCAAAGCGGTACTTGTCGAGAGGATGGGACGACAGGTACATTCCAACCAGGTCTTTCTCCTTTCTGAGGATTTCCATCTGATCCTCTTCGGTGTCAAGGGCCGGGATTTCGGGCCGCATGGGTTTCAGTTCCTCGACTTCACCGAAAAGTGAAGATCCTTCGTCTTCCTGACAGGCCTTGAACTTTTCTCCGTAGGACATCAGTTCATCTATGAACAGATTGCTGCTTTTGCCCGGAAGGTTGAATTGGGTCCTTTTCACACCCATGGAGTCGAAAGCTCCCGCATTCACCAGGGCTTCCATATTCTTCCTGTTCACGATGCCGGACATGCGTTCCATGAAATCGAACACGTCTGCAAAGGGGCCTCTCTCGCTTCTTTCTTTCAAGATGGCATCCGTTATGTTCCCTCCGAACCCTTTGATTCCGGACAGGCCGAAGCGGATGTCTCCGCTTTTGTTTACCGTGAAGTGGGCCGAGGATTCGTTCACATCGGGGTTCAGCACCTTTATCTTGTGGGACTTGCAGTCTGCCATGATTTTCTTGATGTCGTCCATGCTTTCGCTGCAGCTCAGGTTCGCCGCAAGGAATTCCGCTGTGTAGTGGCACTTCAGCCATGCGGTCTGGTAGCTTACCCATGCGTAGCATGTAGCATGTGACTTGTTGAAGGCGTACTGGGCGAACTTCTCCCAATCCTTCCAGATTTTGTCGAGAGTTTTTTCGGGATGACCGTTTGCGATGCCGCCTTTCATGAACTTTTCCTTCAGCTCCATCATTACGGCTATCTGTTTCTTTCCCATTGCTTTGCGGAGTTTGTCGGCTTCGCCTTTGGTGAAGCCTGCCAGTTTGCGTGAAAGCAGCATCACCTGCTCCTGGTAGACTGTTATGCCGTAGGTCTCTTCAAGAAATTCCTGCATTTCGGGAAGGTCGTAGGTGATGGCCTGGTGCCCGAGCTTTCTTTCCACGAAATCGGGGATGTAATCCATAGGCCCCGGCCTGTACAGGGCGTTCATGGCTATGAGGTCTCCGAACCTTTCCGGATGCAGCTTTATCAGCCATTCCTTCATTCCGGGAGATTCGAACTGGAACACTACCGTGGTGTCTCCCCTTCCGTACAGTTCGTATGTGGGCTTGTCATTGATGTCTATGGCTTCGATGTCGATGTCTATCCCGTGGCTGAGTCTTATGTTGTCGAGAGTCTTGTGTATTATTGACAGGGTGTTCAGTCCCAGGAAGTCCATCTTCAGCATCCCGACGTCCTCTATGTAGTGGCCGTCATACTGCGAAGTCCACACCATCTGCTTGGTTTCCTTGTCTTCCGACAGGCATATCGGGATATAGTCAGTCAGGTTGCCCCGGCCGATGATGGTGGCGCAGGCATGCATTCCGACCTGACGGACGCTTCCTTCAAGCTGACTGGCGTACTGCAGCACTTCTTTGTTGATTTCGCTGCCGTTTGCAAGCTCTTCTTTGAACTCGGGGACGAGCCGGTAGCAGTTGGCAAGGGTGACTTTCACGTCTTTGTCTTCCATGCCTTTCTGGAAGAACTTCTTTACCGTCTTTTTCTGTCCGGGATTGGCTTCGTCATCGACTTCCTCATCGATTTCTTCCATTTTGAATCCCGGCTTCAGCTCATCCAGCTTGGGATTGAAAGGATAGGTCCTTTCCACCTTCTCGCTGAGCCTGTCGGGTATCATCTTCTTCAGCCTGTTGGACTCGTCTATGGACAGATGGCTTATGCGTGCTACGTCGGCGATGGCACTCTTCGCGGCCATCGTGCCGAATGTTATCACACGGGACACGTGGTCCGACGAGTACTTGTCCTCGACGTATTTGTGAGCCTTCACCAGATCCTCGAAATCCACGTCTATATCCGGCATGCTGATGCGGTCCGGGTTCAGGAAACGCTCGAACAGGAGCTGATATTTTATCGGGTCCAGATTGGTGATTTTCAGGCAGTATGCAACCACCGAGCCGGCTGCGGACCCTCTTCCGGGCCCCACCATGGACCCCATGGCCCTTGAAGCGGCTATGTAGTCCTGCACGATGAGGAAGTAGTCGGGGAACCCCATGCGGCTTATGGTCTTGAGCTCGAAATCTATCCTTTCCGCCTGTTCCTCGTTCAAGGTCTCTCCGTAGCGTTCCTCCGCTCCCTTATATGTCAGGAAACACAGGTATGCGACGGAATTGCGGAACTCCTCGCCCCTGTCGTTGCCATCCTTGTCGCGGCAGCCGGCTTCGATGACGTCCCTGTATTTCTCCCTGTGGCTTTCGATGTCGCGCATGAACTCGTCCGGGAGGTCGAACTTCGGCAGCACATGTCCCCTGTCGATGCTGTATTTTTCTATCTTGTCGGCCACTTCCAGGGTGTTGCTGATTACCTCGGGATGCCCTGGAAACAGCGCGGCCATCTCCTCTTCGCTCTTCAGGTACTCCTGCTGGGTGTAGCGGAGACGTTTGGCATCGTCCACATAGGCGTTGGTGTTCAGGCAGATGAGTCTGTCATGGGCAGGACCGTCTTCCTTGCGTATGAAATGCACGTCATTGGTGGCGACGACCTTTATTCCGAACTCTTCCGCAAGCTTGAAAATGGCGGCGTTCGCCACGGTCTGACGCCTGTAGACATCCAGAACCTTTTCATAGGCTTCCTCGGGGATGTCCTTCACCTCCGTCTTGTGGAGCTGGACTTCCAGATAGTAATCGTCTCCGAACAGATTTTTGTGCCACTGTACGGCTTTTCTTGCCGCCTCCATGTCACCGTCGTTGATGTCTCTCGGTATTTCTCCTGCAAGGCAGGCCGAGCAGCATATGAGATTGTCATGGTATTTGGCGAGGACTTCGTGGCTGACCCTCGGTTTTTCGTAGTATTTTCCCTCGATGTGACCTATGGAGACTATCTTCATCAGATTCTTGTAGCCGTCATAGTTTTTGGCAAGCAGAATCAGATGGTAGTATTTTCTGTGGTCGGGATCCTTGAGCCTGTGGTCATAGTGTCTGGTCACATACACTTCACAGCCGATGATCGGTTTTATGTCCGGATGTTTCTTTGCGTATTTGAGAAACTCCTTGACCCCGTACATGTTTCCATGGTCAGTGATGGCCAGCGCCGGCATTCCCAGCTCTTCCGCCCTGTCGAAAAGCTTCGGTATGGCGGAAAAGCCGTCGAGAATGGAATATTGTGTATGGACGTGAAGATGGACAAATGACATTTTCCTTAGGGATTAGAGAAACAAATTTACTCATAAATCCGCTAAAGAGAACGCTCTGGGACAATTATTCCTTCCTTCTTCGGTAAGTCCTTATGCCGCAGACCAATCCGATGACAGCTATGTCAAAGATGAGTCCGTACCAGGAAAAACTGTGGAAACGAGGCTTTACCTGAGGGTCGAGACCCGACGTCATGGACAGCTGCACGGGGAATATGTACTTCGGGAGGTCGAAGACAGCAGATTCGGGATAATCTCTCCTAAGGGTTTTTTCCGTAGTGAAATCTCCGTTTTTCAGAGCCCAGAAATCTTCCCCGTCATTGTCGCTGACCTTTATCGTGTAGTAGAACACGTCGCCTATCAGCAGGATGCTCTGTTTTTCAGGGTCTGCCACGACATCTGTGCCATGCGTCCGGCGTAGGCTGTCAAGAATGAAGAAACGGTTGTCCTCATCGGTGAAGTAGGCCAGCGTGGCCCTGTTTTCGTTTTCGGTGACAAAGATGTGTTTGATTCTGATGTCTCCGTCAACGGGAATGTATTCCACCGCGGGTTTTCCTTCCTTCAGCTTTATATGGAAAAGTTTTCCCTGAGAGTCGGTCATAAGGTAGCCTTCATCGTACTCTTTCCTTGTGCTCGGGTTGCCGCTGACTTCTTTGGCGGGCGGAACGAAACCGGCTGAATCAAGCGCCGCCGCGAAAGCACCGCTTAGAGCCGCATCTTCCTTGTTTCCTTCTATCCTGATGAAAGCCAGTCCCTTCTTCCTGTTCACGAAAGCGTACTCCGGATCTTGCAGATCCCCTCTGACAGGGACTGACTCCAGAAG
>CAYWPV010000047.1:0-13007 GCA_964460265.1 uncultured Muribaculaceae bacterium
ATGCCGTGCCGTCCATGTACTTTGTCGTGGAATGGGTTACGATGTCCGCTCCCCATTCGAACGGGCGGCAGTTGACGGGCGTTGCGAAGGTGTTGTCCACAATGAGGGGAACACCGTTTCTGTGCGCGATGCGTGCCATCTTTTCTATGTCGAGCACGGCACATCCGGGATTGGAAATGGTTTCACCGAAAAGGACTTTGGTTTCCGGTCTGAAAGCTTTTTGTATTTCTTCCTCTGAGGCATCCGGATTGACGAAGGTGCATTCTATGCCGAGCTTTTTGAGCGTTACGCCGAAAAGGTTGTAGGTACCGCCGTATATTTCGTTGGAGGACACTATATGGTCGCCGGCTTCGCAGATGTTGAAGACGGCGTAGAAATTGGCCGCCTGTCCGCTGGAGGTCAGGACACAGCCTTCCCCGCCTTCAAGCCGGGCGATTTTGAGGGCGACCGCATCGTTGGTTGGATTTTGCAGACGTGTGTAGAAATAGCCTTCCTTCTTCAGGTCGAACAGCATCGCCATTTCGTTGGAATCGTCATATTTGAACGTGGTGCTCTGAATGATGGGAGGCTCTACAGGCTCTCCGTTTTTGGGACGGTATCCTCCCTGGACGCATAGCGTCCCTATTTTCTTCTCGTTATTCATCGGTTATGATAGTTTTTGTCTGTCAATTGTGCAAAGATGATTTCTGTCTCTATGCGAGTTCGCACAGCAGCGTGGCCGAGGTGCATGAAACGACTTTCACCGGGACATATTCCCCGGCCTTGTGCACTTTGTCCGGAAAGACGCACATCTTGTTGTTGCCGGCCCTTCCGCAAAGTTCATCGGGATTCTTCTTAGAAGGCCCTTCCACGAGCACCGTGAACACTTTGCCTATGTCCGCACGGTTGCTTTTCAGAGAACATCTGTTCTGGAGGGCGATGATTTCGTTGAGCCGCCTGGTTTTGGTCTCTATGTCCACGTCGTCCTTGTATTTCCTTGCAGCCAACGTTCCGGGCCTTTCGGAATAGTAGAACATGAACGCCGAGTCGAAGCACACTTCCTCGAAGAGCGAAAGCGTGTCCTTGTGGTCCTCTTCGCTTTCTCCGCAGAATCCCGCTATGACATCCGTAGTCAGTCCGCACCCGGGCAGCACTTCACGTATTTTCGCGACCCTGTTCAGATACCACTCCCTGGTATAGCGCCTTCTCATTTTTTTCAGCATTTCATCGCTTCCCGACTGCACGGGCAGGTGTATGTGCTTGCAGATGTTGTCGTAGGCGGCCATGGTCTCTATGACCTCGTCGCTGATGTCCTGGGGGTTGGAAGTGGAAAAGCGGACTCTGAGTTCGGGGCTGATGCCGGCGACCATCCCGAGCAGGGCGGCGAAATTCACGTCCCCTTCTTCCGAGCGCCAGAAATAGGAGTCCACGTTCTGCCCCAGAAGAGTGACTTCTTTATATCCTCTCCGGAACACGTCGCAGGCTTCTCTGACAATCGTCTTCGGGTCGCGGCTTCTTTCGGCGCCCCTCGTGTACGGTACCACGCAGTAGGAGCATACGTTGTTGCAGCCTCTCATTATGGAGATGAAGGCGGAAACGCCGTTCTTGTCTGTTCTGACAGGAGTAATGTCTCCGTAAGTTTCGTCCCGTGAAAGAATTACGTCTATCTGCGGTTTTCCCGGGCGTACGGCTTCCACAAGTTCCGGAAGGGAGCGGTATGCATCCGGACCGGCGACGATGTCCACTTTGTGGCTGTCGAGCAGGGCGTCCTTGAGCCTTTCCGCCATGCAGCCCACGATTCCCACTATTACTGAAGGATTCTTTTTCTTGACGCTGCCGAACTGGTCGATGCGTCCCCAGATTCTCTGCTCCGCATTGTCTCTCACGGAGCAGGTGTTCGCCAGGATTATATCCGCATCTTCCATGTTTTCGGTCCGGGAGTATCCCTCCTTGCCGAGAATCGAGAAGATCACCTCCGTGTCGGCCACGTTCATCTGGCAGCCGTATGTTTCGATGTAAAGTTTGCCTTTATCCATTACTAAAGCTCTTTGCGCAGACGTGCCGTGGCGATTCCGAGCTGGTCACGGTATTTCGCTATGGTTCTGCGGGCGACCTTGTACCCTTTCGCTTCCATTTCCTTGACGAGCTGGTCGTCTGTCAGAGGTTTGTGCTTGTCCTCGGCATCCACGCACTCCTGCAGCACCTTTTTCAGCTTACGTGTGGAAACTTCCTCTCCTTCCTTGTTTTCAAGACCTTCGGAGAAGAAGTACTTCAGAGGGAAGATTCCGAAATGGGTTTCGATGTATTTGCTGTTCACCACGCGGGAAATGGTGGATATGTCAAATCCTGTGCGTTCCGCGATGTCCTTAAGCACCATCGGCTTGAGGTGGGATTCGTCACCGTCCATGAAGTAGTCGTGCTGGTAGTCTATGATGGCCTGCATCGTGGTGAGCAAAGTGTTGTGCCTTTGCTTCAGCGCCTCCACGAACCATTTGGCGGAATCCATCTTCTGTTTTACGAACGTGGCAGCTTCTTTCTGCTGTCTGGTGGATGAATTGGCCGCATCCATGAGAATGTCGGCGTATTTCCTGTTGACACGCAGTTCGGGAAGAGAGAACCTCGGCATCGTAAGCACGAGCTTACCGTCCACGAGGTCAAGTTTGAAATCCGGCACGATCTGCTGGGCCTGGTCGTTGTAGGAGTCGTCGATCTGTCCTCCCGGGGAAGGGTTCAGCTTGACGATTCTCGCCATGGCCTCCTTCATCTCCTCCTCCGACAGATTCAGCTTGGACATTATCTTCTGGAAATGTCTGTTGGAGAAATCGGGAAAATAGTCGGTAAGGATTTTTTCCGCATTGACCACATCCGGAGTCTGCTCCTGAACTTTCAGCTGCAGCAGCAGACATTCCTTAAGGTTTCTCGCGCCCACACCCGGGGGATCGAATTCCTGGATTATGTGGAGCATATCCTCCACTTCCTCTCTGCTGGTTTCTATGTTGGCCCTGAAGGCGAGGTCATCCACAAGGCTGTCCAGATCTCTTCTGAGATAGCCGTCATCGTCGATGCTTCCTATTATGAAGGTGGCGATTTGCCTCTGTCTGTCGGTAAGTTCGCGGTAACCGAGCTGTTCCATCAGGCTTTGCGAGAAACTCTGCTTGACGGAAAAGGTATTGTATTCAGGACGTTCGTCCTTGCCGTAGTTGTTGACTTTCAGCTTATAGGACGGGATGGGGTCGTCGGTGTCTATCTCGGACAGTGAAACATCCCCTCCTTCGTCCCGGCTGTCGGCATCTCCTCCGTCCTCCTTGTTTGCGGGCGCGTCTTCCAGAACCGGGTTTTCCTCCAGCTCCTTGCGTATGCGCTGCTCGAGCTCCTGGACGGGGAGCTCTATGAGCTTTATGGTCTGGATCTGCAGCGGAGAAAGCTTCTGCTGCTGCTTCAGCCCTATTTCCTGTTTCAGCGTTCCTGCCATATTCTCTTGATTACCTTGACCGTATCGCTTGTGTATGCGTTGTTCTTGTCAACCGCCGGGTATCTGATGCTTTCCTTGAGAACGAAGGCTGACGGAAACTCTCCCTTGATTTTCTCCAGAAGTTCCAGGGCCTCGCTCCTGCTGCGGAAGTCTCCTACGGTGACTTTGAAATAGGGATTCTGATAGCTCCTGTAGGCGGGGACTCCCGGATGGGAGACCATGAACTTCTTGATGGCCGTCTCGGAATCTTTCCTTGCATTCCGGCTGTTGTCAAAGAAAATCCTCACCCTGTAGCCCTGTATGTTCCTTGAAGGATTTTCGCTTATGTGTTTCTTCAGTGCGTCGGCGACCGTCTGCGGCTGGGAAACCGTCACATCCGCCGCATCTCCCTTTGACTTGGACGGCAGCAGTGAGAAGACGTCCTTCCCTACAAGTGATGAGTCCACCGCCGCTGCCGGGATGTATATTACGGAATCTACGTACTCCTCTTTCCGGTCCTGAGCTACGGCCATGAAAAAGGATATAAGCGACAGAACCGTTGACAGTAATATTTTTTTGTTGACATTCAGCATAGTCGTTCCTTTAAATAGTGCTTCTCTCGCTTGTTTCCGCTTTCTGTCCGGACCGCATTTTGCCGAGCAGAGCCTTCACGGGCAGTTTGTTGAAATCCAGTTTTTTTGATATGCCGTTCTTTAGTTTCGCCTTTGCCCGGATGTCCGTAGTGAGATATTCGGAATCGAGCCCTGCGGCCAGTCCCATGAGTTTCGTCAGCGGCATCGACGGCGACAGCTCGGCCCTGCAATTGAGCGTGTAGCTGTCCGTGCATCTTGCCTTGATGGTCACAGGATCTGCCGTGTATGTGGCCAGCTCTTCGTCCCTGTAGAACAGAGTCCCTTCTATTCCGCTGACGGTGAACTGCATTGACGGATTGTCAATTTCCAGCAAAATCGTTCCCTCGGCGCTCCTGAGGCTTGTGGGTATAAAGGAGGAGACCGAACATGAGTTCAACTTTATGTCCTTTATCCTGTCTGCGCATGAACATGCGAGAAAGGCAGCCGCGAGAAGAGTGAATATTCTGAGAAACCTATCCATAATTTGCAAAGATAGAAAAATATGTTTATTGCGGCGGTTTTGTTTTTCAGTATGTTTGGGGCCGGATAGAACAGAGCGTTGCAAGTGAAAAACCACATTGTCGCTGTTGACAGGATAACTCGCGGATATGCTGTTGCAATGGGCGGTCAAGGCCGCCGGCTGGGAAACCGGGGGGGGGACCACCGCCGATACGGAAAAAATGCCGCATCATCTGCGGACGGGGAAAAAACTGCTTTTCTCCGAATGAAATGAAACCGGCCTTTCTCCGGATGGAGGGAATTCAGCGTTTTTCCCCGAAAGCAAGGTCTCCCGCGTCGCCGATGCCGGGGACTATATATGATTTCGTGGTAAGCTCCTCGTCTATGGCCGTGGTCCAGAGTGTTATGTCTCCGCTGAGCTTTTTCTGGAGATACTCCACCGCGAAAGCACTTGCTATCGGACATGCCAGATGAACTTTTGAGGGCGTACCGTTTTCGTACAGTTTTGAAAGCGTAACTTCGATGGATGCTCCTGTCGCGAGCATGGTGTCCGCAAGAATCAGCACTTTCCCTTCGAGAGAAGGAGCGGTGCAGGCTTCTATGCTTATGTGGAATGATGTCCCCCTGTCATATTTCCTATGCGCGGCTATGAAGGCCGACCCCGCTTCGTCGAAGCAGTCGAGCAGGCTTTTGTGAAGAGGCAGCGCGGCGCGGAGAATGGAGGCGACCACTATTTCCGAACTTTGCACCCTTACGGAGGCGATTCCCAAAGGGGTTTCTACAGATTTCTGAGTGTAGTCCAGAGTTCTGCTTATTTCATAGGCGATTATGTGTCCTATCCTTTCCAGGTTGAAGCGGAATCTCATCCTGTCCTTCTGGATATTCTTGTCGCGAAGCTGTGCTACGTAGTTGCCCAGCATGGAGTCGGTGTTCCCGAGATTGATTACTTTCATGGATTTTTTTATGTTTTACAAATCTATGAAAAAACTTTAACAGAAGCGTCATTCTCCGGACTTTTCCTTAGGAGCGTCCTGCACGGCCGGATGCGGGGTGATGCAGGTTTCATAAGCGGTGCTCTTCAGCGGCTTCTGGCCTTTCCGTCAGAAAAACTGAAATAGCAGTCGTTGCACACTATTATATGGTCCAGCAGGGAAATGTCCACGGCATCCAGCGCTTTCTTCAGGAGGGAAGTCTCCCTTGTGTCGGCCTGTCCCGGTTTCGGGTTTCCCGAAGGGTGGTTGTGTACCAGAATCACACCGCTGGCCTTCTTCTCCATGGCTTTCAAAACGGCCATCTTGCGGTCGATGGTGGTTGAGGAGAATCCTCCGGAGCTTAGCATCTCCTTGCCGATGATGTAGTTTGCCCTGTTCATATAGATTATCCAGCACTCCTCATGTTCCAGTCCTTTCAGAAGCGGATGCATTATCCTGAATATTGCCGAGGGGTCCGTCACTGCGGTCTTGTCTATGCCGGCGGACTCTTCCATGAATCTTCTGCCCAGTTCGAAGGCGGCGGCGACGGCCGCGGCTTTCTTTGCACCTATTCCCGGTACGGAAGTCATCTTCTCGGAAGACATGCCGGACAGCAAGGTAAGCTTTCCCTCCGCCTTTGCGAGCAGGGCTCTCGCAGTGTCCATGGCGTTCATGCTTCCTGTGCCGCTTCTTAGCAGAATGGCGATGAGTTCCACATTGCTGAGCACCGAACTTCCTTTTGAGAGCAGTTTCTCCACGGGCCTCTCATCTTCGCCCAAATCAAGTATCTTCATATCCGCAGTTTCGATTGTCCCGCAAGATATGTCGAAGAGTCCGTAGGGCTGTGATTTTAAACGGCTGATTGAGGAAAAGCTTCTCCGGTGTGCATACAATGGGAATTATTCCCTGCTTGCGATTAGGATTTTGCCCAAATCCGCTATGTTGCGGACGACCAGGTCCGGAGGAAAGAATTCCGGAGAAGGGTTGCCCGCTGCGTCAGAAGCCACGTCCAAGGCTGTCTGAAGGGTGGTCTCTCCGGACAGTGTGAGGACTCCTACCGCCCCGGCATTGTGTGCCATCGCCGTATCCGTGTAGATTCTGTCTCCCACCATGGCGACTTCTTCAGGCTTCAATCCGTGTTTTGCCATTATTTCCAGGAGCATGGTCGGGTCCGGTTTGCCCAGCACCTTGTCGGGTTTGCGGCCTGTGGCGTGCTCGATGCATTTCTGCAGGGAGCCGCAGTCCACCAGAACCGTCTTCAGGTTCGTGGGGCATACTCTGTCCGGATTGGTGGCGATGTACGGTATTCCTTGCTGCGCCCACCATGCCGCCCTGCAAAGACGGGAGTAGGTGAGCGTCGGATCGAAAGCCACCACAAGCACGTCGGGGATATCGTTCTCATCGTCCCCGCAGGCTTTGAAGCCGGCTTTCTCAAACTGGCCCGCCATGCTTGGAGTGCCGAGCATGAACAGCCTCGCGGCATAGGGATATGCGCTTTTTATATAGTCAATAGCGGCCAGGGAAGTCGTGTACATGTTGTCTTCGCTGGCGCGGATTCCCATGGAGGCGAGTTTTGAAAGATAGTCGTCTACCGATCTGGTGGGATTGTTCGTGAGGAAAGAGTATCCTATGCCGGCATTCCCGATTTCTTTAAGAAAATCCAGAGTGAAGGGGAAAATGTTGTTTCCCAGATAGATAGTGCCGTCCATGTCCAAAGCGAGATATTTGATTTTCCGCATTTTCGCCTTCAGGCTCTCTGACAGCTTTCCGCCTTCGTAGTATTCCATATTCCGGTTGTTTACGGCAAATATAGGAACATTCCTCCGTATAATGGAAAACGGCCTCCGGAAGTTTATGCCTCCGGAGGCTGTTCCCGAACCTCGCCCGGGTATCTTTTCAGGCGAGGCGTTTCAACCATCAATAATCACTATGCTTTATATTCTGAAGATAGAATATCGTTGGAATGGGGATGCAGGTCAGATTTTCTTGAAGGCCTGATCGAGATCGTCTATCAGATCCTGATAGTGTTCCGTGCCTATGCTCAGGCGGATTGTTCCGTCATATATGCCCTGTTCATTGGCTTCTTCCTCGCTGAGCTCCGAGTGGGTTGTGCTCTTAGGGTGCACGACGAGCGATTTCACGTCGGCTACGTTGGCAAGCAGAGAGAATATTTTCAGATTGTCAATGAACTTCCAGGCCTCTTCCTGACCTCCGTCTATCTCGAACGTGAAGATAGAGCCTCCGCCGTCGGGGAAATAACGGAGATAGAGATCGTGGTTCGGGTGCTCCGGCAGTGAAGGGTGGTTAATCTTCTTCACCTTTGGCTGGGTCTTCAGGTAGTCGATGACTTTCAGCGTGTTGAATACATGGCGCTCGACTCTGAGAGACAGGGTCTCAAGTCCCTGGAGCAGAACCCAGGCGTTGAAAGGAGAAATGCATGCACCCTGGTCGCGGAGGAGCAGCGCACGGATTCTGGTCACGAACGGTGCCGGAACCTCTCCGAATTTGAGCCCGTGGTAAGAAGGGTCTGGTTTTGTGAATCCCGGGAATTTGTCATTGTGCGCCCAGTCGAATTTGCCGCCGTCAACTATGACTCCGCCGAGAGAACTTCCATGTCCTCCGATGAATTTGGTGGCTGAATGTACGACAATGTCCGCACCGTGTTCGATAGGCCTGATGAGGTAGGGGGTTCCGAAAGTGTTGTCTATGATGACGGGAATCCCGTGGCGGTGTGCAATCTCGGCCGTCCTTTCTATGTCGGAAATGTTGGAGTTCGGGTTTCCGAGGGTCTCGATGAAGACCAGCTTGGTGTTGTCCTTTATCGCGGCCTCGAGAGCGCCGTAATCGTCAGGGTTGACGAAGGTGGATTCTATCCCATATCTGGACAGAGTGTGTTTCAGAAGGTTGTATGTTCCACCGTAGATTGTGTCCGTGGCCACAACGTGATCACCCGCATAGGCGATGTTGGTGATGGCATAGGTGACGGCGGCGGCACCTGAAGCTACGGCAAGTCCCCCTACGCCTCCTTCCAGAGCGGCGACCCTTTCTTCGAATACGCTCTGTGTCGTATTCGTAAGCCTGCCGTAGATGTTTCCCGCATCTTTGAGGTGGAAACGGTCCGAGGCGTGCTGTGCATTATGGAATACATATGAAGTAGTCTGATAGATGGGCACCGCTCTTGAATCAGTGGCCGGATCCGCGGTCTCCTGTCCGACATGGAGCTGCAGGGTTTCGAAGTGAAGTTTCTTTTCGCTCATGGTCTTGTGTTTTTGTTGTTGTTTTTTGTCTTTGTTCTTTGCAAAGGTAGATTACGTAGAAAAAATAAACAAACAAAATTTGTAAAACAGAAAAAAAATATATAGATTGCGTAGTAATAGAAAATTCGATAAGTGGTCATAATTCTAAAATATTTTACAGAGAAATAATTTCTATGGAACAGCTTGACAGGACGGATCTTCTTATACTGCGCCATATGCAGGCCAATGCGAGACTTACGGTGAAGGAACTGGCTTCCAGGGTCAATCTTTCCACCACGCCGGTGTTTGAGAGGTTGCGGAGGCTTGAGAGGGAAGGGTATATAAAGAAATACATTGCTGTGCTGAACGCCGAGAAACTCGGCAGAGGTTTCCAGGTCTTCTGCAATGTGAAGCTCAGCCGCATGGGCAAGGATATCGCCCATGACTTCGTGGAGAGAGTCCGCTCCATCGAAGAAGTGACCGAATGCTACAATATCTCCGGAGAGTACGACTACCTTCTGAAAATAAATGCTCCTGACATGAAATCATATCAGGAGTTCCTTATCAATGTGCTCGGAACGATAGAGAGTCTCGGTTCCGTGCAGTCGAGCTTTGTCATGGACGAAGTCAAGCAAAGCTACGGCATAAACATATAGCTTCTATTTCTGCCGGATGAAAATCTCCACCGGACAGCCGTGCAGGTCGAAATGTTCCCTGAGCTTGTTCTCCAGAAAACGCCGGTAGGGCTCCTTGACGTACTGGGGAAGGTTGCAGAAAAACGCGAAGGCCGGGAACTTTGTAGGCAGCTGTGACAGATATTTGATTTTCACATATTTGCCTTTCCATGCCGGAGGAGGGTAGTTTTCTATCTCCGGAAGCATTTCGTCATTGAGCTTCGAGGCCCCTATTTTTCTGCTGTAGTTGTCGTATACGTGCGCCGCTTCGTTCAGCACGTCCAGAATCCTCTGCTTTTTCAGTACCGAGATAAAGATGATGGGGATGTCGTTGAAGGGAGCCAGCCTGGCTTTCAGGCTTTTGGTGTATTCCTTCATGGTGCCGCTCTCTTTTTCGAAGGTGTCCCATTTGTTCACCGCGATGACGCAGCCTTTCTTGTTGCGCCTTATCAGGTTGAAGATGCTCATGTCCTGGGCCTCCATGCCTGTGGCGGCGTCTATCATGAGGATGCATACGTCCGCATGTTCTATGGCCCTGATCGAACGCATCACGGAGTAGAATTCCAGATCCTCGTTGACCCTGTTCTTCTTTCTCATCCCGGCCGTGTCGACCAGCATGAACTCGTGCCCGAACTTGTTGTAGTATGAAGATATGGAGTCCCTTGTGGTGCCCGCCACGTTTGTCACGATGTTCCTGTCTTCTCCGAGCAGGGCGTTCGTAAGAGAGGACTTGCCTACGTTGGGCTTGCCTACGATTGCTATTCTGGGGATGCCGGCCTTCTCATCGTCTTCTTCCTTGTCTTCGGGAAGCTCCTTCACTATTTCGTCCAGCAGGTCTCCCGTGCCGCTTCCGTTTGCGGCGGAAATGCTCCAGCATTCTCCCAGGCCGAGAGAATAGAACTGGGGAACATCGTACATCTTCTCTCCGGAATCCACCTTGTTCACGCAGAGGATTACGGGTTTGCGTCGTTTCCTGAGCATGTCCGCCATCTCCGAATCGAGGTCGGTTATGCCTGTGGCCGCCTCGACCATGAACAATATGAGGTCGGCTTCATCCACGGCGATCAGTACCTGTTTGCGGATTTCGTCTTCGAACGCATCGTCCGATCCGGATGTCCAGCCTCCCGTATCCACTACGGAGAACTCTCTTCCGCACCATTCGCATTTGCCGTAATGTCTGTCTCTCGTTACGCCCGCAGTCTCATCGACTATGGCCTGTCTCATGCCGACAAGGCGGTTGAACAGGGTCGATTTCCCGACATTGGGACGCCCCACAATCGCTACCAAACTCATAATAAATTCTTTATCAGTTATCTTTCTTGGGGAAGAAACTGCATCCTATGCAGTCGCCCGAATAATTGCCGGAGCATCCGGCAGGAGATTTCTTCCCTTTTCCTTTGACGAATATGTCGTCATCGATTTCTTTCATGCACCTGATGCCGCGTTTGCGCATCTCTTCATTGTCCCCCACATCGCTGTGCGGAAAGTCCTTCTTCCGGAACAGAATGTTGAAACACATGGCGAACACCCCGAACCCCACCAGGATGAGAGCCGCCAGAAAAACACGTAACATGGCTTAGAAAATGAATTCCGAGCTTATCTGTTCGTAGTTGTAGACCTTGTCTATAATCCTTGCGAAGGTGGGAGCGAGCGATACAGCGTGAATCTTGCTTTTGTCCACCGAGGGATCCTGGGTCAGAGGAATGGAGTCGGTCACGTAAACGGCGCTCAGCGCGGAGTTGGCAATGTTTTCATAGGCCTTGCCTGACAGCACCGGATGTGTGGCGCATGCCATGACGCTCAGCGCTCCTTTTTCCATGAGCACGTCGGCGGCTTTCGTGAGGGTGCCGGCCGTGTCTATCATGTCGTCCACTATGATGATGTTCTTGCCTTCCACTTCTCCGATGGCCGTTATCGATGCCACCACATTTGCCTTTGAACGGGATTTGTGGCAGATGATTACGGGGCAGTCCAGCTCTTTCGCATATGCGTGGGCTCTCTTCGCTCCGCCCATGTCGGGAGCCGCGATGGCAAGATTATCAATGTTCAGAGATTTGATATGGGGGATGAAAACCTTGCTTGCGTAGATGTGGTCCACGGGGATGTCAAAGAATCCCTGTATCTGGTCGGCGTGCAGGTCGCAGGTCATGATCCTGTCCGCCCCCGCGGCACGGAGCATGTTTGCCACAAGCTTGGCTCCGATGGATACTCTGGGCTTGTCTTTCCTGTCCTGCCTTGCCCAGCCGAAGTACGGCATTACCGCTATCACTTTGTCTGCGGAAGCTCTCTTGGCCGCATCTATGGTGAGCAGCAGTTCCATGAGGTTGTCGGTCGGAGGAAAAGTGGACTGGATTATGAATACTGTAGCGCCCCTGACGCTTTCCGCGAAAGCGGGCTGAAACTCGCCGTCGCTGAACATTGTTACTTCAGAACTGCCGAGATGCATCTTCTCTTCAGGTTTGAAGGCATTCATTTCTTCAACAACCTTGAGCGCAAAGTTTTTTGATGCTCTGCACGCAAAAAGTTCCATTCTGTGTTCTAACATGGCTATCCTATTCAGTATCTTTATTTAATATGGAATCAACATAGTTGAGTATATCCTCTTTACCGAGCCCTGTTTCCGATGAGCTCTCGAAGCAGCGGGGGAGTCCTTTCAAATGTTCCAGAAGTCCGTTCTTGTAATTTTCAATCTGCCTCTGCCTTGCCATGGCTCCGAGCTTGTCGCCTTTTGTGAAGACAACTGCGAACGGAATGTCGTTTTCGCTCAGCTCCGTCATGAAGTCAAGGTCGATTTTCTGGATGTCATGCCGTGAGTCCACCAGCACGAACAGCATCGTCATCTCCCGGGAAAAATTCAGATAGTTCCGCAGTATCGCGTGAAGCTTCTCCTTTTCTCGGGCGGAAATCCTGGCGTATCCATATCCCGGAAGATCCACGAGATACCATGATCCGTTGATGAGGAAATGGTTCACCAGCTTTGTCTTGCCCGGAGTCGCCGAGGTCATGGCAAGCTTGCGGTTGCCGCAAAGCATGTTTATCAATGAGGATTTCCCGACATTGGATCTTCCGATAAAGGCAATCTCCGGGAGTCGGGGCTCCGGTCTTTCGGAAATTCTGGTGCTGCTGCCCGCGAACCGGGCTTCGGAAATCTTCATTGTCTGCAAGTTCAAGGCTGCCGGTGAATTGCATGCTCACCCTTTGCCGGACGCAAAGGTACTAAGCGGTTTCCAAAATGTCAAAAAATTCTTCCAAAGCTGTCGCGTCGGTCACCTTATCGGGAAAAATTCTTATCTTGTAAGCTGACAGGCTGTTCCGGTGGCAGTCTTTTGTGTTGGAAAGTAAGGATGTACGATGTCTGAACATGTTGATTTATATACTCTTCTGACGAAACTCAGGCGCGGGGTGGCGGAGCTTTTCCCGTACGGAGTGTGGGTGACCGCGGAGATAGCTTCCATGAAGCTGAATCCCAACGGCCACTGCTACATGGAACTTTCACAGAGCGACAGCCGCAAGGAGATAGCCAAATGCAGGGCCGTGGCGTGGAACAGCGACTTCCGGCTTATTTGGCAGAAGTTCTTTTCCGAAACGCATCTCAAATTGGACGC
>CAYWPV010000048.1:0-12974 GCA_964460265.1 uncultured Muribaculaceae bacterium
ATAATATTCCAAATATAATGTTTTCGCTTAAGTTCCGCAAAGTGACGGCGGTCTATTTGATCTGGCTGCCCAGAACGGAAGGATCTTCTCCGTCCTTCAGTCTGCCGAGCTTTTTCAACAGAGATACGACAAAGATTGCGGTGACCGCCGTAGCGAGGGTGTCGGCGACCGGATAGCTGTACCATATGCCTTCCACTCCCATCAGCAGAGGCAGGAGGTACAACGCTGGAATCAGAAACAGAATTTGTCGGGAAATGGAAAGAAAAATGGATTTCTTGACCATGCCGAGACATTGGAACAGATTTGAGGCCACCATTTGGAAACCTATGACGGGGAAAGCCAGGTTCATGCTTCTCAGGCCCTTGTCTGCAATGCTTTTCAGCTCGGGATCATTCGTGAAAATGCTCACTGCCGCCGAAGGACACAGTTCGGATATCAGAAAGCCTGCAACCATGACAGCACTTGCCAGCTTTACTGTCAGCAGAAAAACTTCTTTGAGTCTGCTGTATTTTCGGGCTCCGAAATTATATCCCGCTATAGGCTGCATGCCTTGGTTCAGGCCCATTACGACCATCGCAAAGAGGAAGGAAATCCTGTTTACGATTCCATAAGCGCCTATCCCCAGGTCTCCTCCGTATTTAAGCAGCTGTTGGTTGACGAACAGGGTTACCAGGCATGCGGCCGCATTCATCAGAAAAGGACCCATGCCGATGGAAAGCGAGTCTTTTGCTATCCTCCAGTCAAGTTCGAAGAACTTTTTGGGCAGATGGATGAATTTGTTCTGGTCGTAGAAATAGTACAGCGCATAGGAAAGGGCCATCATCTGGCAAAGTACGGTGGCAACCGCGGCGCCCTTGATGCCCATGTCGAACGCAAAGATGAATATTGGGTCCAGTATGCTGTTGGAAATGACTGTGAACAAGGTCAGGCTCATGGCGAGTCTGGGATTTCCGGCTGCACGTATGACGCTGTTCAATCCGAAATAAAGATGAGTGAAAACGTTGCCGAAGAGGATCACCTTCATGTATTCCTTTGCAAACGGCATGGTGTTTTCGCTTGCACCGAAGAAGGTCAGGATGGGTTCCAGAAAAGCCAGCACCGCAACGCTGAACACTATGCCTATGATGGTGTTCAGCGTTACTTCGTTTGCCAATACCTTGTTGGCAACTACGAAGTTTTTCTGTCCGAGCAGTACCGATATCATTGTAGCGGCTCCCACTCCTACCAGAGTTCCGAGGGCGGAAGAAAGGTTCATCAGCGGAAATGTCACCGCGAGCCCCGATATGGCGTACGAGCCTACATCCTTTATGTGGCCGATGTATATGCTGTCGACCATATTATATAGAGAAGACGCCGTCATCGCGATGATTCCCGGGACAGCGTATTCTTTAAGCAGCGTGCTTATCTTTTTTGTTCCAAGTTCAGTCGGAATAACTCCTGTTGCCATATGCGTCAATCCGCTATTTCAACTTCGAAGACCAATGGCGCGTAACCCGGAATCTGACTTCCGCTGCCTCTTGTCCCGTATCCCAGCGGTGAAACGAATATGCCTACTGATTTGCCGTGCCTGCGCATGTTCCACATAAGGTACTGGAATCCCGTTATGGCCGCCGATGCCGTAGTCGAACCTGCCGGCCTTATCTTAATGCTTTCGGCATTTTCTCCCCATACGACGGCTGCGGGGCTGTATGTGGTGCCGGAGTCGTAGATGTTGTATTTCTTGGCGGTGTCCCTTATGGTGGTGTCAAATACCTGCCCGTTCAGGAGGCGGCCGGTGTAGTTTATGCTTATGGTCGTGTCGGATCTGAATGCTGTCGTGTCAGACGGGGCTTTCAGCTCCTTGTAATAGAATCCGTAGGTCAATGAGTCAAGCTGGCCGTATTTTTTCCGGTTGTATTCTTCTATCATGGCTATCTGACTGTCTATTATGTTGTCGGTAAAGCCGTGAAGCGTCACGTCGTAGATGCAGGTGGAGTAGCTGGAATTAGTCTTCTTGAAATAATCCTCCGGATTGTCTTTTCTTTCGAGAACAAGAAGCCAGCTCGGGATGAGCACTTTTCGGTTTTCACCGACCTTCATTCCCCTGATGGCATCTTCGATGCCTACTGCGAGATTGTCATCGGCCGTGTACCATACATTCTCGCCATAATAGTACGATTTGTTGTAGGTACCAAGCTGTTTTGCGATTTTTTCGTCAGTCGTGGACGATATGGTCCCGTTCATGGAAGATACCGTATACGTCACGAAAGCGTAATCTTCTCCATTGTAGGTGTTGCCGCTGCCTGGCGTGTCTTCAAGGATGTATGTCCCGAGAGCGCTTTTCTCCGCTTGGGGATAATTATGTTTGACCCACGCCTCTATGTATTCCAGGGACTGTCCATTGGAGCTTGAAGTTTCGCTTTTCCCGCAGGCAGAAACCAGGATGGCCGCCGCGGCGCTTGCAAGTAAAAAACCGTATGTTTTCATCATTTCCATTATTCGTTAGATATGCTTTCAACCCAGATATGGTAAATCAGGGGTGATTTTGCAGGAATCGTGCCTGTCTGTCTTTTCCCGAATCCGTATTTCCCAGAAAACAGTATGTAGCATTCTTCTCCTCCCTTAACTCCGGCAAGTCCGTTTCTGAGTCCTTCCACGATGTCGGTATCGACCAAGTTCAGTGTCAGTATGTCCATGGTGTCGCCGCTCAGTTCCCAGCCGGCCGCTTCCGCCGTTTCGATGCTGTTTGTGGCGAACATGCTTGCGGCATTCAGCGTGCCGGCGCGCGTGAGGATGTATCCGGCATAGTAGAACGAGACGGTTCCGTCCTTGGCGAGGGGCTCTCCGCTGCCTTCCTTTACCACTATCCTCTGGCTGCCCTTGTTAACTACGGCATAGGCAGAATCCAAGGTGCTCAGCCGTGTGTTCACGAAGGCTTCTATCAACGTGTCCTGTTCGGAATAGATGTTCCTGTCGCTTTCCTTGGTGCAGGAAAAGAGCAGTGCGCAGACGACCGGAACGGCTATATGGAGAATCGCTTTCTTCATCTCAGAAATACATCGCAGACTTTTTCTATATATGCCGCCACGCTCTCCTTTTCGCAGGAGCGTATGTCCTTGGGGCAGAATAGTTTCCCCCCGGAAGCAAGTTCGTGTCCGCCTCCGTTGAAGTATTTTTTTGAAAACTCGTTTGCCGAAACGCCCTTTTTGGAACGTATCGAAATCCTGTAATGGTCTCCTTCCATTTTCGCCAGGATGCTCATGCGGACATTCCGGATTGCAAGCGGCAGGTTTACGAATCCGTCGGTTTCCCCTTCCTCGAGAGAGAAATGTTTTTTGAATTCCTCAGTAAGGATAATGTAGGCTGCGCCTTTCTTGGTAATTGTCATCTCTTCTTCGAGTACATGCCCCATGGCCCTGAGCCGGTTTTCCCTGTAGGAGTTGTAGAGCAGGTTCAGCAGACCGTCCCTGTCCACTCCGGCCGAAAGCAGCTGGGATGCCATTCTGAAAGTGGACGGATAGACGGAGTTAGCAAAATTGTTCGTGTCGGTCGTCATGCCGGCCATGAGGGCTCTTGAGGCAACGGATGTCAGTTTGCCGGGGTCTCCGCCGGTATCGGGCATTTCCATGAGCAGCCAGAAAAGCAGCTCCGAGGCGGAAGATATTCTGCATTCGGAGAATACCAGGTCGAAGGATTCGTTGTCAGGATCCGGATGATGGTCTATCAGAACTTTGCGCGCCGTGGAGGAAGACAGTATCTGTCCCATGTCCCCGGTCCTGTCGAAAGCGTTGCAGTCCAGACAGATAATGAGTCCGCTGCGTCTTATCCGTTTCATGGCTTCCTCCCTTGAGTCCTCGAACGACAGCACTTCGGCGCCTTCTTTCAGAAAACTAAGCTTTGCATCCGGTTCCTGCGGCAGGATTACGACGGCGTCAAGTCCTGTTTCCCGCAGAAATGAAGCCATTGCGACCGTACTTCCGACAGCATCGCCGTCCGGGTGGACATGCGCTGTCACGATCGCTTCGGAGCTTTCGGCCATGAACGACCGGAATTTTTTTACCTTTTCTTTTTCTGAAGGGGCCATAGGTCAAAAATCTGTTCCGCAAATTTAAATTAAATTATTGTTTTTCAGAATTCCATTTCATAACTTTGTCAGAAATATTGTTGAAAAGATAATAATAAAAAACACACATAATAATGAACAAAGCAGTTAAAACCGTAATCAGCATCTTGCTTCTTTTCGTGATAGCCGGTCTGGTGTACGCTATCGTACAGAGCGTCATGGAACCTGTTAAATTCAACAAGCAGGTCGATCAGCGCAAAGAAGTGGGAATTCAGAGACTTAAGGATTTGAGAACCCTTCAGACCGCTTACAAGAGCGTAAACGGAAAGTTCACGGCAGATTTCGACTCTCTTACGAATTTCTACAACACAGGAAAAATGGCTGTCGTAATGCAGATTGGTTCAAACGATGACTCTTTGGCTGTAGTCAACACGGAGCGCGTCAGGAAGGCCAACCGCAATATCACTCCTGAGCAGATGCTCTCTCTTTACAGGCAGGGTCAGCGCCTCGTTTTCTCCATCACGAATGAAATTCCTGTGAAAGATACCCTTTTCAACGGCCGCAGCGATTTCAATGTCGATTCTCTCCGTTACATTCCTTTCTCAGGAAAGCAGGAAGTTGAGATGGATGCCGTGGTCAAGAAAGTTTCCGGTGTGGACGTTCCTCTTTTCGAGGCTAAGATGCCTTACAAGAAACTTCTCAAAGGTCTTGACAACCAGCTTCGTATAAATCTTGACGCTGACTGCCGTGCGTCGAACCGCTACGAAGGACTTCAGGTAGGAAGCATTTCCGCTCCTAACAACAACGCAGGTAACTGGGAGTAGTCCTCCGCCTGTGGACATGTCTGATAAGCAGTATAACAGTAGAATATCCATTCAAGTCTCCTTGAGTGGATATTCTTTTGTTGCCGAGCGTGACGGTGCCGTCTCGCGTTCGGGGTGGCTTCCTTCGGGCAGACTGTTTACCACATTGGAGTTCCAGCATCGCTATGACCTTGTGGAGCTCTCGTTGCTTACCCCGAAGGCGGCGTTGGTTCCCATGCATTTCTTCAATCCTGAATACGCGCGCACGTCCCTGGAAGAGGTCTGCCGCTTGAGAGATTCCGATTTCGTGGAATTCGAGGAGCTGCCTTCTTACGGTGCCGTGCTTGTTTATTCCAATTCCATAGACGAGTCCCTTTCTCTGGCGATTGCCCGGACAGTTTTCGATTCCGGCGGCAATCAGTCCAGAATCCTTCCCGAGCTGTATTGGATGCTTCGTTCGATAGGTGAGTGTGACGGTTACAACAAGATTCTGGCTTCATACAAGGACGGGTATCTTCATCTGGTCATAGCCCAGGGAAAAAGCCTGCTTCTTGCAAACGTCTATGAGGCTGTGGATTTTACGACGGCGGAGTATTTTATTTTCCTTGCCATGAAAAGACTTCAGCTCAATCCGGAGATTTCGTCGATATGGTTCCGGACGACGCTTTCAGATGAGCAGGAAATGTCGTTGTACAGGTATTTCAAAGCTGTGGACTATATCTGATGCGGATTATCGGAGGAAAATTGAGGGGGAAGGTGATTTCGCCCCCGCAAGGCTATCAGGCCAGGCCTACTACTGATTTTGCCAAGGAGGGCCTTTTCAATGTCCTTGACAATGAATATGAGTTTGCGGATCTGAAAATTCTGGATCTTTTCGCCGGGACCGGGTCCGTTTCTTTTGAATTTGTATCGAGAGGAGTCGGGCATGTATGGTGCGTGGAGATGAATCCGGCGAATGCCGCTTTCATATCCTCGGAGAGCCGGAGACTTGGGATAGACAATCTTACGGTCGTCCGTCACAATGTGTTCGAGTTTCTGCCTTTGTGCAGGGAGCGTTTCGATATCGTGTTCGCTGATCCTCCGTATGCCCTGGAAAACCTCCAGTCTATTCCTGACAAGGTTTTTTCAGAAGATATCGTATTTCCCGGGGGGTATCTGATTCTTGAGCACGGAGACGAACATTCGTTCACGGAGCATCCGTACTTTGTGAAGGAAAAGCATTACGGACGTGTCCATTTTTCCTTTTTCAGCCGTCCTTAGACCGGCTATGACGGATGCGTCAGCGTCTGTGCTCGCGTTCGCGGCGTGATTTGCGCAGGTGATAGGCGCTTTCCACAAGCAGCTGGTCCGCGAGAATCGCACGTGCCGCGAGGATGTCGAGTACGGCCGAGACGAAGGGGAATACTGCCGTGATTCTGAATGCCACTGAATCGTGCGTGAACACGAAATCCACAATCAGCCATATCTGCAGCGCCACGCATAGTATGGATGCGAGTCCGGCTGTCCTCATCTGGAAGATTCTGTGTTTGTAGCAGGTGAGTGCAAGCAGGTTCAGCGCGGTTATTATGATCAGGAGTATAAGGTATGGCACGTAGGATATGAAGCTGATTCTGTCAGCTACCGTTCCGTCTGCGTTGGCGCTTACCGCTTTTGTCGCGAAAAACATTGTGCCGATCAGGATGGCGGAAATCGCCAGATATAATGTTTGAACTCTCTGCCACATTTTTTCAGGTTTTTCGATGGGAATACAAAAATAGGATATTTCGGTGAAAAACCCTAATTTTGTTTTTTAATGGTTTAATTTCCGCTTTGCGGATTGTTTGTTAAAGAGACAGTTATGAGAATAGCAGAATCTGAACTTATAATAAATGACGATGGATCCGTTTTCCATCTTCATTTGAAGCCTGAAGAACTTGCAGACTATGTAATCCTTGTCGGAGATCCCGGGCGTGTGGATATGGTTTCGGAATTCCTGTCCGACATCGAATTCCGGCATCAGTCCAGAGAGTTCGTTTCAACGACGGGCAAATACAAAGGAAAAAGGATCAGCGTTGTTTCTACCGGCATAGGAACGGACAACATCGACATCGTGATGAATGAACTTGATGCTCTGGCCAACATCGATTTCAAGACAAGGGAAGTCAAGGCCGGACACAGGACTCTCAACATTTTACGGATCGGTACGACGGGGGCCATACATCCTGATATCCCCCTCGGTTCCTACATCTTTTCACATTATTCCGTAGGCTGCGACGGCTTGCTCAACTGGTATGCGGACAGGGACTCCTATTCAGACCTTGACATGGAGAAAGCATTTGTGGATCATGTGCATTGGGACAAGCATCTTCCGGCGCCGTATTTCATTCATGCAAGCCAGAAACTCATAGACAAGTTTTCCGATTGTACGGTCAAAGGAGTGACCATTTCGGCTTCGGGTTTTTATGGACCTCAAGGCAGGGTGTTGCGTATTCCGTTGGCCATGAAGAACATGGTGGAGGATTTCGAGAGCTTCCGTTACGGCGGCTACCGCATTACCAATTTCGAAATGGAAAGTTCTGCCGTTGCCGGACTTGCCGCCCATCTCGGACACGAGGCAGGGACCGTCTGCTGCGTCATCGCGAACCGTTACGCCAAAAACAGCAATCCGGACTACAAGCCCCAGGTGCGCTTGCTCGTGGAACTTGCTCTCGACCGTCTGCTCGGTTAGACGTTGTATGACTTTGACAGGCCGTGTTCCGGAATATGCGGACAGGTCTGTAAAAAAAGAGGAAAATCTCCTTTGCCATGACGGCTCTGAAGATTTTCCTTTTTTTGTAGCTTGTGCTGTAGCTTGGCTCAAGTTCGCGGTATCTTTGCATCAGAAAAAAAAACAGATACCATGAAAAACACGGAATACAGTTTGGATACGCTCGGCAGCGTGATTTCATCAGATGCATTGTCCGCTTTGGCGGGACTTATAGATGACCTCGGACTTGAGGTGATGGGCGTTAACCGGGAATAACTTCCTCGGCCTGTTCCTTCGGCTTTTTCAGACTTATCGCGGTGTTGTCTTTCTCTTTGTTGAGAGTGACATTAAGCTGTCTGACTTCTCCGGGAACGGCTTTTTTCCCAAGTACTCTGTCCGAGATTATGAATTCGGATACAGGGTCTTCCACATATCTCATGATGGCCCGTTTCAGCGGTCTTGCTCCGAATGCCGGATCGTAGCCTGCTTCAGCGATGAATTTCTTCGCAGAGGGCGTGACGTTGATCTTGTAACCGGCTTCGTCGGCTCTCTTCCTCAGGCTTCTGAGTTCTATGTCTATGATCTTTTCTATATCCTCCTTTATAAGGGAATTGAAGTAGACCTTCTCGTCTACCCTGTTCAGGAATTCCGGTGGAAATGCCTTTCTGACGGCTTTCTCCACAACGCTTTGCCTGTCTCTTTCAACATTCCTCACGGAAGTCGCGAAACCGAGTCCTTTGCCATATTCTTCTATTTCTCTGCTTCCTACGTTGGAAGTCATGATGACTATGGTGTTCTTGAAGCTTACGGTTCTTCCCTCGCTGTCGGTCAGCCGTCCGTCGTCAAGGATTTGCAGGAGAAGGTTGAATATGTCGGGATGTGCCTTCTCAATCTCGTCGAGCAATACCACGCAGTATGGTTTCCTGCGTACTCTTTCGCTGAGCTGTCCTCCTTCTTCGTATCCCACGTATCCGGGAGGCGCTCCGATGAGTCTGGATACTGAAAACTTCTCCATGTATTCGCTCATGTCCAGCCTGACCATATTGTCCTCGGAATCAAACAGATATTCCGCAAGGCACTTGGCAAGCTGAGTCTTTCCGACTCCGGTGGGGCCGAAAAACAGGAACGAACCTATCGGTCTGTTCGGGTCTTTCAATCCGGCTCTGTTGCGTTGGATGGCCCCGACTATCGTGTCTATGGCGGCGTCCTGTCCTATGATGCGGCTCTTGAGCCGTTCTCTCATTTTCAGAATCCTGCTGCCTTCGGATTCGGCCACCTTGTTGACGGGGATGCCGGTCATCTTTGAGACGACATCGGCTATGTCCTCTCCGGTGACGGTCTTTGCACCGGTTTTGTTCTTCAATCTTACCATGGAGCCTGCCTCGTCCATCGCGTCAATCGCTTTGTCAGGCAGGGAACGTTCGCTTATGTACCTGTCGGTGAGACGCACGCATGCTTCTATGGCTTCATCGGTATATCTGACTTTGTGGAAGTCCTCGTAGTTGGCGCGTATTTTCTTGAGTATGGCGATGGATTGTTCCACATCCGTGGGCTCGACGATGATTTTCTGGAATCTTCTGTCAAGCGCTCCGTCTTTTTCGACGATTTTGGTGAACTCGTCCATGGTGGTGGCCCCTATGCACTGTATTTCGCCTCTTGCAAGGGCCGGCTTCAGCATGTTGGCGGCATCGAGGCTGCCTTGGGCTCCGCCGGCTCCCACTATGGTATGGAATTCATCGATGAAAAGGATGATGTCCGGATCGCTGCTGACGGTGTTAATGATTGTCTTAAGCCTTTTTTCGAAATCGCCCCGGTATTTTGTTCCGGCGACAACCGAAGCGATGTCCAGGGATATTATCCTTTTCTTCGCCAGAGCCGGGGATATCTCGCCGGACGCGATTTTGAGGGCAATGCCTTCGACGATCGCAGATTTCCCTACGCCGGGTTCTCCGATGAGCATGGGGTTGTTCTTCTTCCTCCTTCCGAGGATTTCGATCACCCTTGCTATCTCTTTGTCTCTGCCGACAACGGGGTCGAGCTTGCCTTCCGCCGCGGCCTTCGTGAGGTCGTAGCCGAAATCTTCAAGCGCGTCTTTTTCCCTGTCTTTTCCGTTCTGATCCGAAGAACTGCTTTCGTCCATGGAGTCTCCGTCGTCACTCTTCGGAGGGTCTGACATTTTGTCATTGAACATGCCGTTCTTTTCCATATATGTCATGACTCTCCCATAGTCTATTCCGATGCTTCTCAAGAAAGCCTGTCCGTAACTGCCCGTGGTCCTGCACAGGGCGAGCAGCAGGTGCTGTGAGCCGGCCTCCCGGCTCCTGAGCCTGGATGCTTCCACGATGGTCAGGCTGAGCACATTCTGGGCCCCCCGTGAGAAGGTGATGTTCTCAAGCTCAGAGTAAGGAATCTTTTCGTTGGTAAATATCTTGGAATCAATGAATGCCTTGAACTGTCCCATATCGGTGTCCAGACCTTGCAGCGTACTGTACGCGAGGTTGTGGCAGTGACGTATGATTCCAAGGAAAAGATGGTCCGGGCCAATCCCGTAACTTCCTGTCCTCAGGGCTTCTTCGCGAGCATAGGTGATTATGCCGTTGAGTTCGTCTGATACTTTTATGTCCATATATCTGTAACCCCCGAATTAAAAAGTAAATGTCATATCTCAATTGTCATACCAAGAGGTCGGAATCAAATTATTTTTAGTTAAATTTGCATGTTTAAGACTATTTTTCAGGCGCGTCGGATGCAGGAGAAAAGTGACGGATGTTATGCGCGCTGTTTTATAAAAAAGATGATATGGCTGAATTGGAGGAAGAGAAAACAGGTGTGATCGAACCTGTCGAGATAGATCAGGAAATGAAGAGCGCGTACATCGACTATTCCATGTCGGTGATTGTTTCGCGTGCATTGCCTGACGCGAGGGACGGCCTTAAACCTGTGCAGAGAAGAGTATTGTTCGGAATGGAGGGCCTGGGCATCGGATATTCCGGACAGACCAAGAAATCGGCGAGAATAGTCGGTGAAGTGCTCGGTAAGTTCCATCCGCATGGAGATTCCAGCGTGTACGATGCCATGGCGAGACTTGCGCAGAACTGGAACCAGAGATATCCGCTGATATATGGACAGGGAAACTTCGGCTCCATGGACGGCGACCCGGTTGCGGCGATGCGTTATACCGAGGCCAAGCTTGAGAAGATCACGGAAGACGTACTTGCCGATCTGGACAAAAACACCGTTGATTTCCAGCTTAACTTTGACGACACCATCCCCGAGCCGACGGTACTGGCCACCAAAGTGCCGCTGCTTCTTCTGAACGGTTCTTCGGGTATCGCCGTCGGAATGGCTACAAACATGGCTCCGCACAATCTCGGGGAAGTCTGCGATGCGATCTGCGCGTACATAGACGATCCCGACATAGACACGGACGGGCTGATGCAGTATGTCAAAGGCCCCGATTTCCCTACCGGAGGCATAATCCAGGGCATCCAGGGCATAAAGGACGCTTATGAAACGGGCCGCGGCCGTGTGGTCGTGAGGGCTAAGACGGA
Source organism: uncultured Muribaculaceae bacterium (assembly GCA_964460265.1). GTDB lineage: Bacteria > Bacteroidota > Bacteroidia > Bacteroidales > UBA932 > Cryptobacteroides. The sequence goes on from CAYWPV010000048.1 coordinate 11,122, forward strand.
GATAGAAGTTGACGACAAAGGCAGGGAGACGATTGTGGTGACCGAAATCCCTTATATGGTCAACAAGAGGGAGATGATAGAAAAGATCGGTCAGCTTGTCGAGGAAAAGAAGATTGAAGGCATCACATACATCAATGACGAGAGTTCCCGTGAAGGTCTGCGTGTGATCATCAGGGTAAAGCAGGGCTCCAATTCAAATGTGGTGCTCAACAATCTCTTCAAATACACCGCCATGCAGTCCAGTTTCGCGGTGAACAATGTCGCGCTCGTCAAAGGCCGCCCGATGACTCTCAATCTCAAGGACATGATAAAGGTCTTTGTGGATTTCAGGCACGATATCATTATAAGGAGGACGCGTTTCGACCTTGACAAGGCGCAGAAGAGGGCTCACATCATCGAGGGGCTTCTCAAGGCCATCGACGTGATAGATGAGGTCATAAGCATAATCCGCAGCTCCAAGAACGTGGATGAAGCCAAATCTTCCCTCATGTCCGGCTTCGGTTTTTCCGATGCCCAGGCGCAGGCTATTGTTGACATGCGTCTCAGACAGCTTGTCGGACTGGAGAGAGAAAAACTTCAGGCCGAATATGACGAGCTGGAGAAATTTATCGCCAGGTGCAACGAGATTCTTTCCGATGAAAGCAAACAGCTCGAAGTGATAAAGGATGAGACCAGGGCGCTGAAGGAGAAGTATGCCGATCCACGCCGAACGGAGATTGTACGCAGTTCGGATGAATTCAACCCTGAGGACTTCTACGCCGATGACGATGTCGTGATCACGATTTCCCACATGGGCTATATCAAGAGGACTCCGCTGACGGAATTCAAAACTCAGAACAGGGGTGGAGTAGGCATGAAGGCAAGCTCCGTGAGAGATGAAGATTTCATAGAGCACATCTATGTGGCGAACATGCACGGTACCATTCTGTTCTTTACGGAAAATGGAATGCGCTATAACCTGAAAGTTTATGAGATTCCTGAGGGCGCAAGAGCTTCCAAGGGTCGTGCCATACAGAACCTCATACCGATAGAACAGGGTGACAGCATACGTACCTATCTCAATGCCAAGAACATAGAGAGCGACGACTACAAGAACAGCCATTTTGTAGTGCTCATCACGAGAAAAGGCATAGTGAAGAGGACGAGTCTGGCGGAATACGGAAACATCCGCAGCCGTAACAAAGGTATCAAGGCCATAACGTTCAAAGACGGTGATGCTTTGCTCGATGCTCTGCTTACGGACGGCAATGATGAGATAATGATTGCCGCTAAGAAAGGACGTTGTGTCAGATTCAGCGAGAGCGATGCCCGAGAGGTCGGCAGAACTTCAATGGGAGTCAGGGGTATCAATCTTGACGGTGACGATGAAGTCGTAGGAGCGCTGCGCCTGAATCCGGATTCCGAAGAGGACAAAGGCAGCACGATTCTGGTCGTGAGCGAGCATGGATTCGGCAAGCGTTCCGATCCTGCCGAGTACAGGCTGACAAGCAGGGGTGCCAAGGGTGTGAGAACAATCAATATCACCGATAAGACTGGCTCGCTTATTGCTGTAAAATCAGTCAAAGAAGAAAACGACTTGATGATTATCACCCATTCCGGTCTTACTATAAGGATGGCTGTGTCCGACATAAGGATAGCCGGAAGGGCTACCCAGGGAGTCAAACTTATAAACGTCAGAGACGGAGATTCCATTGCGGCTGTTTCGGTCGTTGCGAAAAATGAGGATGAAGATTCGGCTGCTGCTGTCGAAGGAGAAAACAAGGAAAAAGAATAACAATTATTTATAAAAGTATTATGAAGAAAATTCTTATCGCGTTGGCAATACTTGCTGCTGTTCAGGTTGCCAATGCACC
>CAYWPV010000049.1:0-12779 GCA_964460265.1 uncultured Muribaculaceae bacterium
TATTTGGACGACATGTTCTGCACCGCAGCTATGATTTCACTTGGATCGACAATGAAGGACAGCAGACCGATCGCAATTATGATTGAGGCCGCTATACCGAACTTCACGCGAATTTTTTCAAGTACCGCCATTGTATTTATTATTTTTAGTTTTCTAAACGCATAGACTGCGAAGATAATAAAATTCCGTCATTAAATCATTGCCAAAACGGATAAACATCATTTTCTGCCTATCAAAGGCCCTATAAAGTTCGTTGAATCCACAAAAACCGCCGCGGTGTCCTTCACTACCACACCGTAACTGTTGAATGGTCTGAGAATAATGGAGTTGCGGGCACGTTCGTCGGATCTCATCCCGTAACCCTGCATGAACCCGTCCGGAGAATACATCCTGATGTAGCTGTCGGTATAAATCTCCTTTTTGGTGCGATCCCAATATATCGTGTCGGTCTCCATGGTCTCATCTTTTTCGATGTTTTTTATGACTACGTTGCCGGTAGCCATCCACACCTCTTCAGTGTTTCCTTCCCTTTTCCATGTCTCATGCCTTGCCTGCTCCGACTCGATGGTCGATTCCAGAACCCCGTCCGGCTTGTAGGCATAGACATTCATGCCCCCGCTATAAACTTCATAAGTGAGAGAATCGGTGTCATATCTCTCCATCTTGCCTGTCCGGACACGAAGCTCTATCTGACCGTTTTTGGTCTGTGTCAGATAGACGCTGTCGATAGTCTGCAGAGGAGTTGATGACAAATCTATGGATTCAGCTTCCGAAAGCTTTGATTTACACGAAAAAAAGACGATAGCAACCGTAAAAGCGGTTGCCATCATCTTAAGTATTTGCAATCCTTTTTTCAAGGGATTCTATTTCTGAGTTCTTACGGTAGTAGTCGCTCTAAGTCCTCCGCAGGAGACGGTATATGACTGCCCGTCGGTGATGTCATACATGAACGCATCGGCAGTCTGAGGGAAATACACCCTGTACTGACGGATCATGTTGTCGCAGGATTCCGCAAGAGACCCATCCGCATTCTTGGCTTTGTTCATGTAATCGCAGGCAACCCAGTAAGGAGCGCGCCTTGAGATCTCATCGCCGCCGCAGGACATGGTACCCCAGATGGTTCCCATAAGATAGTAGCACTTTCCGGCATAGGAAGGATCAGCCTCGAGAGCCTTTTCAGCAGCAGCATATCCTTTTGCGCCCATTCCGTTCTTGACGCATACGGTAGCATACTCGAAATTGTATTTCGCTATATTGTCAGGATTGATATCGGGGCTTGCAAGAGCTTCTTCAATGTATTTGATGGCCTCGGAAGGATTCTTTTCAGAATTGAGCCTGAACAGATAATAGGCGCTTTCAGCCGAAGGATTGAGTTTATGCACGGTCGTGGCCGCGTTGAGGTAAAGGTCATTGTCCGTGCAGCCTTCTGTAGATGACATCATCTTCACAATATTGGACGCGAGGTCGAGATCGTTTGGATTGGCTTCATATCTCGGAGTAAAGAGTGCTACGAGGTTTTCGCAGCTGGCTACCTTGCTCTGGATGAAGAGGGACTCCATATCTGTCTTGACGTTTTCTATCTGAGTCTTTTCATTGTCATTGCCAGGTTTCATCCCGTCAACAAGAGCTATGTTTTTCTGATATGTGTTTATCACATCCTCGGCACCGAGTTTTCCATCCTGATAAAGGCTGATCGCCGAATTGAGATCGAAAAGAAGCAGGGACGGTTTGGTTTCTTCACCAAGCTTGCCTATTATTTCATTCAAGCCGTCATATATAGCCTGATTGTTACCGTTAAGATAGTTGTTCAGATCCGTACCCTTGTTGTTGAGGGCTGTGGAAGCATATTTCGGATAATACTGCGCTCTGGTGTCGTGGAGCGCAAGAAGAGTATCCACGAGGGCCTTCTTGTATTCGGCATTTCCGGCATTTTTCGTTATGAGCCTTCTGACAAGAGCGGTTCCGTCTACGAACAGACCCTGGCGAGCCTGAGGAGGGCAAAGTTTGTACGCCTTTCTCCAGTTGGGAATAGCCTCATCATAGTTTTTCTGTTTGTAGTATTCGGTATAATAGGACAGATATTTGATACATTCTGCACTGTCCGCTCCGAATTTGCTTTGTGCTTTGGCGGCATAGCCCCCGAAGAGCATTATCGCCGCAAACGCCATGACGGTTACTTTTTTCATATAGCTTTAATGTTTATTGTTCTCTATTCATATCTCGGTTTCAGGAACCAAAGGTCGTGTATGTTGAAACCTATCACGACTGTGGCATAGTTTTCCTTGACCATATTTCCTTTCAAACTGCCTCTCTGTCCAACATCCACTCCTATGCTCAACCCGTTGTACCAGCGGAAAACCGGGAGAGTGATTCCCACGGTTATGCCATAGGAATTGACTGCATTACCATCAAGCTTGTAGTAATCCTGCCGGTAATACACACCGCCCCTGTATGCGCATTGTCTCAGATAATACCGGATATCGTTTCTGTTCGGAATATATTCAAATCCGGCTCTTACAGACTGACTACGTGTAGTTGAGAAAACGGAACTTCCATTGTTGGCGAACCCTGTTGCAATATCCATACCAGAAGAAGACCAGTCACTGAAAACATAATTCAGCTCCGCCGACCATTTTTCCGGCTTTCTGATGGATATTCCCAATCCTATTTCACCCTTGAGAGAAACGCTTTTCGTCTTGGAAAGAGTATCTATGTTGTGATAGACTGTATCGACCGTGCTGGACAGGGAAGCATATTTGTAATCGGTAACATGCCCTTTCAATTTGGCCCCTGTTCTGTATGTCGCCGCGAACGTGAGATACTTGTCATCCACAGGTTTCTCATACTGCACTCCGAACTTGGCACCGAAAGAGTTCAGCTGAAGAGTATATCCGCTGCTTATGGTACGGAAACTGCTCTGGGAGAATCTCATGGTGGTCTCCTTGTCTATGTTTCCGAAATAATAAATAGCCTCGGCTCCTATGGAAAGCCTGTTCCACAAAGTAGTACCTACGGCTCCGAAAAGCTGGTACATGCCTCCGTTGCCGTTGGATTCATAAGTGACAAAACCAGAAGTGGCCAAAAGTTCCGGATCATCGACATTGTATGAATATTTGTATCCGACGCTGCTGAAAGGCTTGAGTCCTACCATGGCGGCAGTCTTTTTCCAAATCGGGAAAGAAATGGCTATGTTGTTTATGTTGAAAGTATTGTTGGCCGACTTGATACCGTTCTGCCGAAAAATCCTGTTGTCGTTGACAAGTCCTATGTCGAACATCACTGAAAGCGTATCCCTCGCCGTAACCGCAGCAGGATTGGTCATGTTTATGTACCTTCTGTCCCTTCCGGCTATTCCCACCCCGCCCATGGAACGTTCACGTGCGGATCCTTCCGGTGACAGATCGCCTATCCCGAAAATGGAATAGGGCGAAAATGCGTTGTCAGCTCCATCCTGAGAATAGGAAAGAACTGAAATGCAAGAAAGAATAATTACCGCTACTATTCCGCTAAATCTTTTCGACATATCTGTCAGCAATTATAGCCAAGCCGATTAAAACCAAATTACAAACTACAAATATGGATTTTTTCGCTCTTTTTGCAAAATAAATCGCATCACCTCCCGTGAAAATAATGTTATTTTCAGGAAAAAGATCGGCGTAGCCCGATATCTCAAACTCCATGCCTGAAATGACACCTGAACTAATGGAAGTTTCAAAAGATTCTCCCGGCAAAGTAACATCCGACGGCATGTTCACGAGCGGAAGCGCCCTGGAATACCTGTTGAGAGCCTTGAACCTCGTCCTGCAGCCCAGAGAAACATTGCCGCCAAGGTAATTGCCTTCCCCGTCTATGAAATCCACGGTCATGGTAGTCCCGAAATCGATTATGGTGCAGCCTTTGCCCCTGAACAGATGCCTCGCGGCTATGACTGACGCGGCCCTGTCATAGGTGATGTAGTCCGGGAGGTTTTCTTCTTTCGACACCTCCCTATGTCTTCCGTCGAGAATGACCAGCTTGCCGCACTCTTTTCTGAAAATGCTCTCATCAGCGGAAGAAATATCATACACCGAGGAAATCACCATTACTTCAGGCCTTTCTTCTTCAGCCAGGGCATTTATGAAACTCCTGGTTTTTTCGCCCTGGTATCTGTAAGTCTTACCGATTGTCTTTCCGTCCGAACGTGAAGCCTTCACGGCGGTATTGCCTATGTCTATGATAAGATTGGACATGTCTAAACCAGTTTTTCCATCAATTCCTTTGCCTTCCCGACCGATCCTACATTACGGGATATGACTCTGTTCTTTCCGTTATTGTTGTTGAATTCAAACAGTCTGTCATAGCGGCTTATATTCTCCAGCACGCGGCTGAATTCGGGTGAGCGGTAATAGGAAGACATCTGATTGGAAATCAGGAACGCTATCATTATACCGTTTTTTATTATTATCTTCTCGAATCCTCCCTTCTCGCCCATCTGCCTTATCCTGACTATATCGAACAGATTCTTGAGCTCTTCCGGCATGTCTCCGAACCTGTCCTGCACCCGTGATGCCATTTTTTCAAGTTCCTCACCGGTACGTAAGGAATCCAATTCTTTGTAAATCCTGATTTTCTCCGCATTCACATCTATGTAACTGTCAGGTATGAGAGCTATCTGATCTGTCTCTATGGTGCAGTCTTCCACATAGCTGTCCTTGACGTTTTTCGAAGAAAGCCCAGTTTCCAGTCCGAGTTCTTCCATCGCCTCAGCCAGAATCTTCTGGTAGGTCTCATATCCCATGTCCGCGATGAATCCGCTCTGTTCCGCACCAAGCAGGTTCCCCGCACCTCTTATGTCAAGATCCTGCATGGCTATGTTGAATCCGCTGCCGAGATCCGAGAATTCTTCTATGGCCTTCAGCCTTCGCCTCGCATCCTCGGTAAGCGTCGTAAGAGGCGGAACTATCAGGTAGCAGAAAGCCTTTTTGTTGGAACGTCCGACACGTCCTCTCAACTGATGGAGATCGCTTAGTCCGAAATTCTGAGCCTGGTTGATGATTATGGTATTGGCGTTAGGAATGTCAAGCCCGTTTTCTATTATGGTAGTTGACAGCAACATGTCATAATCTCCGTTTATGAAATCCATCATCACGTTTTCAAGCTGTCCGGGATCCATCTGGCCATGTCCGATACCTATCTTCATGTCGGGTTCGAGCCTGTGAAGTATGTCATATATGGACTGGAGTTCCTCCACCCGGTTGTGCAGGAAGAAAACCTGTCCCCCGCGTTTCAGTTCGTAATCGATGATACTTCTTATTTCTTCTTCGTCGAAAAGGATTATTTCCGTCTGTGTCGGTATTCTGTTGGGAGGAGGAGTGCTGATGATGGAAAGATCCCTCGCCCCGAGAAGGGAAAACTGCAATGTCCTCGGAATAGGGGTCGCCGTAAGCGTGAGAGTATCTACCGATTCCTTCAGCTGTCTCAGTTTTTCTTTTGCACCCACTCCGAATTTCTGCTCCTCGTCTATGATAAGCAATCCCAAATCTTTGAATACAAAATCTTTACCTAATATCTTGTGAGTACCTATAAGGATATCTATCTCTCCGCTTTTCAATCTTTTCTTTATGTCGGAAATCTCTTTTGCGGTCCTCATCCTGCTCACATACTCTATATTGCAAGGAAAATCCTTAAGCCTGTTCCTGAAGGTATTGTAGTGCTGGAATGCAAGGATTGTAGTAGGTACGAGCACCGCAACCTGCTTGCTGTCAGAGGCAGCCTTGAAAGCAGCCCTCACAGCTATTTCGGTTTTTCCGAAACCTACATCACCGCATACGAGACGGTCCATGGGACTGCTGTCTTCCATATCCTTTTTCACTGCCCTGGTAGCTGTAACCTGATCCGGGGTATCCTCATACATGAAAGAAGATTCAAGCTCTTCCTGCATGTATGTGTCAGGTGAAAAAGCAAATCCATGTGAAGACTTTCTTTTGGCATAAAGATTTATCAGATCCTTGGCGATGTCCTTTACCTTAGACTTTGCTTTGTTCTTAAGAGCCTGCCACGTCCCGGAACCGAGTTTGTTGATTTTGGGCGGGACTGAATCCTTGGACCTGTAACGGGATATCTTATGCAGAGAATGCACGGATACAAAAACCACATCGCCGTCTTTATACATGAGTTTTACGACCTCATGCATCCTGCCCTTGTCATCCTTCATCCTCACAAGTCCGCCGAACACTCCCACACCGTGATCTATATGCACTATGTAATCGCCTATATTGAAAGATGATATGTCGTTGAGCGTAAGCTGATCCGATTTCTCTACCGATCTTCTTATGGCCACCCTGTGGAATCTGTCGAAAATCTCATGATCGGAATAGCAGCAGATTTTCCCGTCGTTGTCTATGAATCCGCTGTGGATGTTCTTTTCGGGTACGAACTCGGGCAGATAGGCTCCGTTTCTGGAAAGAATCGAACTCAGCCGCTCCAGCTGGGACTTCTTCTCCCCGTATATATATACCTTGTAACCATTTTCTATCTTGGCACTTATGTCAGATGACAGCAGTTCGAAGTTCTTGTTGAATACAGGCTGCGGGGAAACGTTGAACTTCACAGGATCGGCATAGGCCGCGGACAGGGGAGTATCCATGAACACCCGCCTGAACGAAGATAGTCCGGCAAAGAAATCCCTATCTCTGTACATGTCCGAAGAATCCAACCAGACGGTAGAATCTTTCGGAAAAATATCCGTCAGTTTTCTTTCTTCAACGCTTTCTCCGGCAACTATGTCAGGATATATCTCCACCTCATCCATGTTCTCCACGGACAGCTGAGTGTTGCAGTTGAAAACACTTATCTTCTCCACTTCATCCCCGAAAAAAGATATGCGGTAAGGATTATTGTCGGAATACGAGAAAACGTCTATTATGGAACCTCTTATGGAATACTGGCCAGGAGCGGATACGAAATCCGTCTTTTCGAACTTTTTCTCATAAAGTTTTTCCCGGATTTCATCGTGGCTGATTTCATCTCCAACCTTTATCTTGAGCACGGATTCCTCTATCTCCGATGCTGCAGGAATTCCTTCCTCCAAAGCTTCCGGATAAGTCACGATGACAAGAAGTCCTTCATCACCGGCTTTCTCAACTATTTTTCCAATCGCCGAGGTCCTCTGCACTCCGAGCGACGATTTGTAATTGCTCTTCTCTACCTTTTTTCCTGAATCCGGAAGATAAAAAACCCTGTCCCCTTCAACTATGTCATACAGATCGGACGCACAATACTCGGCAGCTTCCGAATTCGGAAGAACGACAATGTGAGTACCTTTCCTGGCTATTTGGCCCAGAACAAACCAACGGGCACTCAGAAAAAGACCGCTGCAATAAGTATCTTTACATCTCACCATTCTTTCTGCCAGAACAGAGGAGGAGGAAACGCAGACATCCATTTTATTAACAATCAAATGTTGACAAGTGTTGAAAAACCGGTTGGTCAAAAGTTAAAAAAGACCGGATAGTCGCGGAAAAAATGAATCCATTTTCTTTTCAACAATCCGCCGATTGGCAAAACAAGGGTTTTCAACAAAATATAGCTCAAAGTACAAGGTTGATTATCAATTATATAACTATGTTATCAACAAATCCTCAGAACTATCATAACAACAAAAACAAAAATATAAATGACTATATTTGTATTAATTTTGATGTTTGAATGGCCGAAGATTTCAACCCGTATTCTCAAAGCGGCGGTAAAGATAAGGATTTGGACGGAATTATCAGACCTCGGGATTTGTCTGATTTCACCGGCCAAAGCAAAATAATATCCAATCTTAAAGTATTCATCAAGGCCGCGAAGATGCGCGGAGAACCTCTTGACCACGTTCTTTTTCACGGTCCTCCCGGTCTCGGCAAGACCACGTTGGCGAACATCATTGCCAATGAGCTCGGTGTAAACATGAAAATAACCTCCGGGCCGGTGCTTGACAAACCTGGAGACCTTGCGGGACTCCTTACTTCCCTTGAAGAAGGCGACGTACTTTTCATAGATGAGATTCACAGACTTTCTCCGGAAGTGGAGGAATACCTCTATTCCGCAATGGAAGATTATGTTATAGACATAATGATCGACAAAGGTCCGGGAGCACGTTCAGTGAGGATAAGCCTCAACCCTTTCACCCTTGTCGGAGCAACGACGAGAAGCGGATTGCTTACCGCTCCCCTGCGTGCCAGATTCGGAATCACTTTCGCCCTTGAATATTATGATGTAGATGATCTGGTGAGGATTGTGGAAAGAAGTTCCGGCATATTGAATATAGGCATAGACCGAAAAGCGTCCGCAGAAATAGCCATGCGCAGCAGGGGAACGCCGCGTATCGCAAACGCTTTGCTCCGGAGAGTCAGGGATTTCGCCCAGGTGGAAGGCGACGGCCACATTGACCTTGGGATAGCCCGTTATGCCCTTGATGCTTTGAACATAGACAAGAGAGGACTGGACCAGATAGACAACAAGATCATAAGGACCATAATAACGAAATTCAAAGGCGGTCCTGTGGGAATAAGCACCATAGCCACGGCTGTCGGAGAGGATTCCGGCACTTTGGAAGAGGTTTACGAGCCGTTTCTTATAAAAGAAGGTTTCATACAGCGGACTCCGAGGGGACGTATAGCTACTGAAATGTCGTACAGACATCTGGGACTTGAGAGCTTTTTTAAGAAGAATGGAGGAGAAGATTTTGAAGAACCTACGGTTTTTGACTCTAAAGATGTAATTTAATTGCGGATTATCCCAAAAATAGCTAAAATTGCAAAATAATTTAAAACAGATTCCTATAATCCAACTATAAATTGTATGGCCGATAAATTAATTTCTAAGATTCCTGATGGACCTCTTGCGGAAAAATGGACCAAAAGAAAGTCCGAAATCCGTCTTGTCAGCCCTAACAACAAGAGAAAACTTGAAATAATTGTTGTAGGTACAGGTCTTGGAGGAGCGTCAGCCGCCGCTTCACTTGGTGAGCTTGGCTATAATGTCAAGATATTCTGCATAAGCGATTCACCCCGCCGTGCGCATTCAATCGCCGCACAGGGAGGTATCAACGCCGCTAAGAATTACCAGAATGACAATGACTCCGTCTATCGTCTTTTCTACGATACCATCAAGGGAGGCGATTACCGTTCAAGAGAAGCAAACGTTTACCGTCTCGCCGAAGTGAGTGCAGCTATTATTGACCAATGTGTTGCGCAAGGTATTCCTTTTGCCCGCGAGTATGGCGGTTATCTTGCGAACAGGTCTTTCGGAGGCGTTCAGGTCAGCCGTACATTTTATGCAAGAGGACAAACCGGACAGCAGCTGCTGCTCGGTGCATATGCTTCCTTGAACAAGGAGATAGCCGCCGGGACTGTCAAGAGCTATCCGCGTCATGAGATGCTTGACCTTGTCATCATCAACGGGCAGGCCAAAGGCATCATTGCCAGAAACCTCGTGACCGGAAAGCTTGAAAGGTTCGGCGCACATGCCGTCGTGATAGCGACCGGCGGATATGGAAATACTTACTTCCTTTCTACCAACGCCATGAACAGCAACGGTTCAGCTGCATGGCAGTGCTACAAGAAGGGAGCTTATTTTGCAAATCCATGCTTCGCGCAGATACATCCTACATGTATTCCGGTTCATGGTGAACAGCAGTCCAAGCTGACCCTTATGTCCGAGTCGCTCCGCAACGACGGACGCATCTGGGTTCCAAAGAAGAAGGAAGATGTGATGAAACTCAGAAAGCATGAGATAAAGGCTTCCCAGATTTCTGAAGAAGACAGAGACTACTATCTTGAAAGAAGATATCCTGCTTTCGGAAACCTTGTTCCGAGAGACGTCGCTTCCAGAGCTGCAAAGGAAAGATGCGATGCCGGATTCGGAGTCAACGAATCCGGACTGGCTGTGTTCCTCGACTTTTCAGAAGCCATAAAGAGACTTGGACATCAGAAAGTTGAAGAAAGGTACGGCAACCTTTTCCAGATGTATGAGAAGATAACCAATTCTTCACCATGGAAAGAGCCTATGATGATTTACCCCGCCATCCACTATACGATGGGTGGAATCTGGGTAGATTATGATCTTCAGACCACGGTACCCGGACTTTATGCTATCGGTGAGGCCAATTTCTCGGATCACGGCGGAAACCGTCTCGGTGCTTCGGCTCTCATGCAGGGTCTGGCAGACGGTTATTTCATTCTCCCTGTCACCATAGGAGACTATCTCTCACACAAGTTTGCAGAGCCTAAGACTGACACTTCCGCTCCTGAATTCGCTGCCGCTGAAAAATCCGTTCAGGATCGCATAGACAAGCTGTTTTCGATAAAAGGCAAGCAGACCGTTGATTCCATTCACAAGAAACTCGGCCATATAATGTGGGAATACGTCGGTATGGCGAGAAATGAAGAAGGTCTGAAGAAAGCCATCGGAGAGATAAAGGAACTCAAGAAGGAGTTCTGGAGTGACGTAAATGTCCCTGGAGATCAGTATCAGTTCAACCAGGAGCTCGAAAAAGCTCTCCGTCTTGCGGATTTCCTCGAGATAGGCGAGCTTATGGCAAGGGATGCCCTGAACAGGAAGGAGTCCTGCGGCGGACATTTCAGAATTGAAAGCCAGACTCCCGAAGGAGAGGCCAAGCGTGACGATGAAAACTATATGTATGTTGCGGCTTGGGAGTATAAAGGAGAAGACGAAGAGCCTGAGCTCCATAAAGAGCCTTTGAAATACGAGTTCATAAAGGTTGCTACCAGAAACTATAAAGACTAATTGATATGGATTTCAATCTCAAGATATGGCGTCAGAAAAACGCTAAGGATACAGGTCATTTCGAGACATACCATGTTTCAGGAATAGAGGAGGACGCGTCTTTTCTTGAAATGCTCGATATCCTCAATGAACAGCTGATCAGGGAAGGAAATGATCCTGTTGCAGTTGACAAAGGATGCAAATCCAGCGGTCCGGTTTCTTTTGACCATGACTGCCGCGAAGGTATCTGCGGAGCATGTTCGCTTTACATAGACGGAAGAGCGCATGGTCCTGACGATCACGTCACTACATGCCAGCTTTTCATGCGTCATTTCAAGGACGGCGCTACGATTACGGTTGAGCCTTGGAGAAGTTCCGGATTTCCTGTAATAAAAGACCTTGTAGTTGACAGATCAGCTTTTGACAAGATTCTTCAGGCCGGAGGATTCATCTCCGTACGAACAGGTTCCGCTCAGGATGCGAATGATATCCTCATTCCTCACGATGTTGCCGAAAAGAGCATGGATGCGGCTGCCTGCATAGGTTGCGGTGCTTGTGTGGCAACCTGCAAGAACGGTTCTGCCATGCTGTTTGTCGCTGCGAGAGTAAGTTCTCTTGCTCTTCTTCCCCAGGGTCGTCCTGAGGCTGCAAGAAGAGCTCGCTCCATGGTTGCAAAAATGGATGAGCTTGGATTCGGAGCCTGCACCAACACCCGTGCATGCGAAATGGAATGTCCTAAAGGAATTTCAGTTGAGCATATCGCGCGTCTCAACAGAGAGTTCCTTAAAGCTAAATTCTCTGAATAGCTTTTATTTAAAGATAAACTCAGATATCGCTGTTTAGCTCTGAGAGTAGTCATCATAAAGAAAGAAGGTCAGCCTGCGCAAAGGCTGACCTTCTTTCTTTATGAAGCAACAGGATGCAGTAACGTATTGTGCAGGATTACCACAGAAAGTTGTTGAAAGGATACCTTCCTGCATGGATTTCCGCTACCATTTTGTAGATATCTTCTCTCAGCTTCGGTATTCCCGTCTTGTTTTTTGCGGATATGAAGATGCAAGGTGTTTTTTCCTGAGCTATCCAGCTGTTTTTCAATTCCTCAAGACTGATGTTGTTCTTTTTTTTCGGTTCGATTGAAAACTCGTCGTATTCTTCGTAGCTGTAGGCGTCTGTCTTGTTGAAGACCACATACACCGGTTTGTTTCCGGCACCTATTTCCTTGAGAGTGTTTTCTACCACCTTCATCTGTTCTTCGAAATCCGGGTGAGATATGTCCACTACATGTATCAGGATATCTGCTTCCCTGACTTCATCAAGTGTGCTTTTAAAGGCTTCGATCAGTTGGGTAGGGAGTTTTCTTATGAATCCTACCGTATCGCTCAGCAGAAATGGTACGTTTTCTATCACGACCTTTCTGACGGTTGTATCCAAAGTTGCGAACAGTTTATTCTCGGCAAATACGTCAGATTTAGCCAGAATATTCATCAATGTGCTTTTGCCTACATTTGTATATCCGACGAGCGCAAGCCTCACCAGAGAGCCTCTATTGCCCCTTTGCGTGGACATCTGTCTGTCGACTTTTCTAAGCTGTTCCTTAAGCCTGTTTATCCTTTCTTTTACTATTCTCCGGTCTACTTCAATCTGGGTTTCACCCATACCTCCTCTCGTACCTCTTCCTCCTCTTTGTCTTTCCAGGTGGGTCCACATGCCGGCGAGCCTCGGCAGCATGTAGTTGTATTTAGCCAGTTCGACCTGCATCTTTGCGTACGCTGTCTTAGCTCTTTGCGCGAAGATTTCCAAAATCAGACTTGTCCTGTCTATTACCGAGCTTGTCTTTATTATCTTTTCAACATTCCTTTGCTGTATTCCGGACAGTTCGTCATCGAAAATGACATACCTTATGCTGTTTTCTTCGCAGTATCGGGCTATTTCTTCGAGTTTTCCGCTCCTTATGTATGTAGCATTGTCCGGCTTGTCGACTCTCTGGATAAACTTCCTGTCTCCCTTTGCACCTGCTGTGAGAGCAAGGA
>CAYWPV010000050.1:0-8638 GCA_964460265.1 uncultured Muribaculaceae bacterium
AGCCTATGCTTCCGGAACAGGAGCATCAATAGCTTTCATACTCAGGATCGAAACTGGTCCAACCCTCAAGCCAATTGTCGGACGCAGACACAGCTCCGATATAGGGTACTTTCTCGAACCATCCGTCCATATCTTCCCAAGAAGCAGCGTTCATGACCGGACTCGACACAGAGGGAAGGAAGGGTGAACCGACTTTGCCCCAGTCTTCAAGCGCCAGGTACGAAGCATCGTCAAAATATCTGTTACCTTTCTGCGCAAGGAAGAAATCATGTGAGAACGAGTTCTTTCCGATGTCCTTGGTCTTCGATGAATAGTCGGTAACGAGGACGTCTTCGTAAAGCTTGTTCATGTCGCTGCCTATGATGTCCATGCCGGCCATCCAGATGTTGCCGATTCTGAGCAGACCTTTTACGGCGGATTCCTGAGTGTCGCCTTTCTCCCCGTCGAGCATAATCCCTATAGGGAAACCGGCCGCTATGGAGTTGATGCAGTTCAGACGGCTGGCCCTGCGGATGTGCATTGCGGCCTGGAAACGGCCGAGAGCCGAACCGTTGCCCGGGTTGAAATCGCCGCCGGTTATATAATCCGTGGTGTTGACGAAAGCGGGATCGGATTTGGGCCCGATAAAACTGACGTTGCTGAACATGGCATTCGTGTAGGGCGTGACGTCGGAGCCTCCGGCGTTGTTGTCGCTTTCGAATCCGTTGCTCTGGGACGTGTCGGCAATCCTGCTGTTGCGGACAGCGAGAGCGAACTGGACTTTGCCGCCGTAGCCGTTGTCGGTGTCAAAATCGTCATCCCAGGTGTGGTACGCAACGAGATATCTGGCGTTCACTTTACCGCCGAACCATTCGAAACTGTCATCGTTGGAATACGATACCTGGATATGATCCAGCTCGGTTCCGCTTCCTACCGAGCCAAGGGTGAGCGCATTTATCTCCTTGTCCTTCTGGAAAGGATATCCGGCGAATTCTATCCTGACATAGCTCAGCACTCCGGAACTGTCCTCATCGTCTTCTCCGCCGTGCTTCGTGCGAGGGCCTCCTTCTATCTGCATCTCTGACTGGTTGTTCCTTGCCTTGCCGCACAGAATGATTCCGCCCCAGTCTCCGGGACGGCGCGAACCTTTGTTCTGCGCCGACGTGAACACTATCGGGGCTTCCTTGCTTCCCCGGGCTATAAGTTTTCCGCCTCTTTCCACCACCATAGCGGCCTTGGTCTGTTTGTCGCCCTTTATCACCGTGCCCGGTTCTATCGTAAGTTCAGCTCCGCCCGCGATGTATATCCAACCCTTCATGACGTATGTGCCTTTCTTCAGTGTCTGTTTCCCGTTGAAGACAAATTCCTGATCACCGTTGCCTATCTGGTCGCCCTCAGGCGCTTCCGCTCCCGATTCCGTGAAAAGAATGTGATCACAGGCATTGAGGCCGCCGTCGGTGGTCCATTTGTAGCCGCCCTCCGCAGGCGCGGGAGGAATTTCTTTTTCTTCTTTTCCGCAGGCGGCAAGCACCACCGCCGCCGCAAGGACTGCCGTCAGTCCTGATAAATTTTTCTTAACCATCTCTATATAATATTGTTATGGGTTATCTTATTTTCCATGTCAGCTGCACGCCGGCATTGCATCCCGGCCTGTAGTCTTTCACCGTCTGGCGGACTTTCTTTCCGACGGCAGCCTCGGCATATTGCCTGTAGATGACTTTCTCGTCAAGGATGTCCCTGGCATAGACCGTCACTTCGAGATTCCGGGGCAGTTTCTTTGAGAAGGAAATGTCCAGCACGTCCCTCGGCATCTCATAGCTGTCCGGCACTCTTGCGGTGTTTTCGGAACCTGTCGTGCCCTCGCTGCGGCCCACTCCGAGTATTCTCTTGCCTATCCTGTTGTAAAGAGCAGAGAATGAGATTCCGCTTTTGTCCGACGAGTAGAACACCCCCGCATTGACAAGGTACGGCGACTGGCCCTGCATGGCCCTGTTCTCATTTCTGGATTTGTCGGAGAATGATACACGGCTGTGTATGAGGGAGAGGTTCGCAGAAAGGCTGAAATTTTTCAGTCCCATGAACGCCAGTGACTTCCTTATTTCCGCTTCCGCTCCGCAGCTCTCTGCCCTGTCAGCGTTTTCAAAGGAATATATAAGGTCCGTTCCGCCGGAAACGGTGTAGGTGGATTCTATGGGATTTCTGAAGTGTTTGTAGAAGAGCGCCAAGGACACGAGCTCGCCTTCCGAAGGGTACCATTCGTAACGGATGTCCGCGTTCTGCACGAAACAGGGTTTAAGGTCGGCATTGCCCTGAATGTTTGAGGCGAGGTCGAAATCGTAGTAGACCGATGACGAGAGTTCGCGGAATTCCGCCCTGTTCACGGATTTTCCATAGGACAGCCGAAGCTGGCTTTCCGGCCTGATTTCGTAGGTGGCGTTGAACGAAGGGAAGAAGTCGCCGTAATCGTAGAAACGGCTTTTACGGCTGACTTCGTAGTCGCGCAGGTTCGATATGAGCTCCATGCCGAAGTATTCATAACGGACACCTCCGTACACACTCAGCTTTCCCAGAGGCAGGAACATGGCGGCGTATGCCGCTCCGATTTTTCCGTTCGCATCGTAATTGTTGCGCATGTGCATTTCTTCGATAAGATAGAGCTTGTCCTGGCCGCGGTACTGAGGGTCACTGAGCAACGTGGGAATGTCCATGTACCGGAAATCCGCAGGAAGCGTATTCCCCGAGGGGTCCCAGTTGAACAGATGCTCCCGCGTCCTGTATTTTCTGTCACGGTATTCTCCATAAACGCCGGCAGAAAGGTACGGCCGGGCGCCATCCGCCTCGAATTCGTGTTTTTCATTTACCGACAGCGAGACTATGTTCTCATCCAGGGCAGTCTTTTCGATGTTTATGTCGTTAGCCGAGGTCAATGCGAGCGTGCCGTCGTCCGTGAGGGCATCGTCCACCGTGTAACGGCGGCGGTTGGGCATGTGCCTGTCGGCGTAGGAATATCCCGCATTCCAGTCAATACGGTCGTTTCCGAATGAGTGGCGGCCCGTTATCTGCCCGTTGTAGCTGAGCCTGTTCCGAGTATAGTATTCCGCACCGGCTTCCCTGTTGCTCTGGGCGTTAACTCCGGTTCGGGAGGTATATCTGTCAGTCCCTATGAAGTTGAGGATGTTTTTGAGTTCGTACCTGCTTCCGCGTGCGCCCAGATATGAGAAGTTCAGCATGGCTCCGAACCTTTTGTTCCGGCTGTACTGATTGTCGGTGGAACGGCGGAGGTAATTGCTTCTGTCATGGGCCTTGTCATAGACTCCGAAAAGATTGTTCCGCATATTCTTGACGGCCCTGTATTCGTCCGTGAAATTGACGCTTCCGCTCATGCCGAGACTGCCCCCGCCGGTCCGGAACCCCGTTCCCCATTGGGCACCGAGCTTGACGTCTCCCTTAGGGCTTATGCTGCGGACATACCAGTCTTTTCCGTTTTTCCGAAGAAAAGAGGAAAACGCCGTAGCCGTGTTCCAGACGCTTCCGACGTTGACGGACAGGTTGTTCTCAGATACGCTTTCTCTGGTGTTTATGTCTATGAACCCGCCGCTGAAATCGGCGGGAAGTTCCGGAACGGGAGATTTGACGACGAGTATGTTGTCAATCTGAGAACTCGGGATTATATCGAACGAAAACGCACGCGAATCGGCTTCGGAGCTCGGGACGGCTCCCCCGTTGATCCACACATTGTTGTATCTTTGGGACAGCCCCCTTACCATGACGAATTTGCCGTCTATGAGGCTCACTCCGGGAATCCTCCTTATGATTTCGCCCGCGTCGGAATCACGGGAGCGGCGGATTTCCTGGGCAGATACGGCATTCATGACCGACGCGCTCTGCCTTGCCATGGATATGGCGGCGATTTCCGTGTTCTTCTTTCTTACCGCAGTTACCTGCCCGCCTTCCAGAGCTTCGTCCTCGCGTTCCATTTCCGCAAGGATTCCCTGCCCGTTTTCCATGCGGGCCGGCACATCTTCCAGTATCAGGTCTCTGTAAGTGACATATCTCACCAGAAGAGTGTATTTCGAGTCCTTAAGTCCGCCTATGGAGAAAAACCCGTCCAGGTCGGTAACGGCGGCCTTTCCTTCGTTTTCAATCTGAA
This sequence comes from uncultured Muribaculaceae bacterium, assembly GCA_964460265.1. Lineage (GTDB taxonomy): Bacteria > Bacteroidota > Bacteroidia > Bacteroidales > UBA932 > Cryptobacteroides. The sequence continues at coordinate 4,130 of CAYWPV010000050.1, forward strand.
CCGTGGCCCCCACCAGGGGCTCTCCGCTGCCCTTTTCAACTACTCTGCCCCTTATCTCCTGCGCCCTGGCGGCATACATGGATAGACTGCAGAAGAGCAGAGCTGCAACCAATTTTCTTATCACCTTTTCAATAATTAACGCTGCAAAAGTATTCTGCCTTTGTTACGCTATTATTTCATTGGTGTTATCTTTCGGTTATTCTTACGCCTCTTCATTTCCGGACTGAAAGATACGGACGGAACTGACGAAAGGGCCGGTCCGGTCCAGGCGGCGGCCCGGCTAAATGGAACTGATTTTTGCGGAGACCGACTCGAGAAGCCACTTGGGAGTGGACGTGGCGCCGCAGACACCCACACTGTCCCCGTCATGGAACCACGACCTGTCCACCTCGCCTTCAGAAACGATGTGATGAGTCCTCGGGTTCACGCTGCGGCACAGGTCGCAAAGGACCTTTCCGTTGGAGCTGTCAGTACCCGAGACGAAAACGATGACGTCATGGCTGCCTGCGAAGCGCGCCAGTTCTTCATGGCGCGAAGATACCTGCGAACAGATGGTTTCGTGCACCGTGACCTCCGCAGCTGTCTTTTCCTTTATGAGACGACAGATTTCGGCATAGCCGGACGGGCTCATGGTTGTTTGGGAAAAGACTTCCACAGGGGCGTCTGACTTTAGCCGCCCGTCTTCAAAGGCCTTGAGCAGCATGTCCCTGTTTTCGACCACGACGGCATCTCCGTCAACCTGCCCGACCAACCCCATGACCTCCGCATGGCCGACTTTTCCGAAGATCACGACACGTCCTCCCCGAGGCTTTATCCCGGAATATGCCTCCCTGATTCTTTTCTGAAGCTGCAGCACCACGGGACAGGTGCAGTCTATGAGCCTGATGCCGTTTGCTTCCGCAAGCCTGTATGTCCGGGGAGGTTCGCCATGAGCCCGGATTATGACGTCCGAGCCGGACAGTGCGGGGAGCTTGTCTTTCTCCACGGTCACGAGCCCCTGCCGTCCGAGACGTTCGAGTTCAGCTTCATTGTGTACGATGGACCCCAGAGAGTAAAGGGTACGCCCTTCCTTGCGCAGAAAATTCTCCGCCTTGGTTATGGCTCTGATCACACCGGCACAGAAACCGGAATGTTCGTCTATCTCCACTTTAAGTTCCATGCGCGTTCACTCATAAATGCCGAACTTGCCCATTATCAACCCTTTGATCCATACGATTTCTTCATCCAGGGTCATGTCCGAATTGTCCAGGACATAAGCATCGTCCGCACGCTGAAGCGGATTGGTTTTCCTGCCCGAATCTATCCTGTCCCTGTCCTTGAGGTTGGACAGAACTTCCGCGATGTCCGCATCCTGCCCTTTCGCTTTCATCTCGTCATAGCGGCGGCGGGCTCTCACCTCATCGCGGGCCGTGACGAAAAGTTTGAGCTGTGCATTCGGGAAAACCGCCGTGCCGATGTCTCTGCCGTCCATGACCACCCGTCCCTTTTTTCCGAAAGAGCGCAGACTTCTGTCAACAAAGGAGCGCACCTCGGGGACAGCTGCGACCGGACTGACGAAAGAGGAGACGTCAAATGTCCTTATCAGCTCCTCTACACAACGGTTTCCGATGAAAGTGCCGCCGTTTTCAAAATGGACGTCAAGTCCTCCCAAAGAGGCCTTAAGGCGGGGTTCGTCTATCTTCCCTTCCTTTATCATCCCGTTTTCCAACGCGAAAAGCGTCACTGCGCGGTACATGGCTCCTGAATCCAGATAAAGGAAAGACAGTTCTTCTGATATCATCTTGGCGAGAGTGCTTTTGCCCGTGGCGGAAAAGCCGTCTATCGCTATGATTATGTCCGGTATTCTTGCAAGCATAAAAAAGGCGCCGGAGGTCTATTGCCGGATAACAAAAATAGAAAATTATGTGATAAGAAGGTGACGGATATCGCTATATTTGTATACTTGGTATATTATTTTTTATGAAGCTGCTTGTTATCGATGACGAAAGAGCCATCCGCGGCGCGATGAAGGAAATCCTTATGGACGAGGGATACGAAGTGGATGTCGCGGAGAACGGGGCTACGGGGCTCGCCATGGCCGAAAAAGAGAAATACGATGTCATCTTTTGTGACATAAAGATGCCGGAGATGGAAGGGACGGAAGTTCTGGACAAGCTCGCGGCCGACGGAGTGGAAACCCCCGTGGTCATGATTTCCGGTCATGCAGACATTGACACGGCTGTTTCCTGCATCAAGAAAGGGGCGTTTGACTTTATCCAGAAGCCTCTGGACCTGAACAGGATACTGATTACCGTGAAAAATGCCACCGACAAAGCGAATCTGGTAAAGGACAACAAGATACTGAAGAAGAAAGTCTTTGGCCAGCAGATGATCGGGGCGTCACAGGCATTGCAGCACATCCGCGATCTTATCGCCAAGGTGGCTCCCACCGATGCGAGAGTGCTGATTACCGGTGCGAACGGAACGGGAAAGGAACTTGTGGCCAGGAGCATCCACCAGCAGAGCACCAGAAGCCAGATGCCCTACATCGAAGTGAACTGCGCCGCAATCCCTTCGGAGCTGATAGAGAGCGAACTCTTCGGCCATGAGAAAGGCTCCTTCACTTCCGCCATAAAACAGCATAAGGGAAAGTTCGAGCAGGCCGACGGAGGAACTCTTTTCCTGGACGAGATAGGCGACATGAGCCTTGCCGCACAGGCCAAGGTACTCAGAGTCCTTCAGGAGAAGAAATTGTCCAGGGTCGGCAGCGACAAGGACATCAATGTGAACGTGCGTATCATAGCCGCGACCAACAAGAACCTGCTGGATGAAATCAAGAAGGGCAATTTCAGAGAAGACCTTTACCACAGGCTCAGCGTGATACTGATAAAAGTACCGAGCCTGGATGAGAGAAAGGAAGACATTCCGGAGCTCGTCAGGTACTTCATCGGGCAGATCTGCGCGGAAAGCGGCAAACCTGAAAGAGAGATTTCCGACGAGGCGATGAAGATGCTTCAGGAGAAGTCCTGGCCCGGCAATATCCGCGAACTTAGGAATGTCGTGGAAAGACTCCTGATATTGGGCGGATCTCCGATCTCGGCACAGGACGTCAACGATTACGTAATCGTCTGACTATCTTCTTTACTCCGCCTGCGGAGGCACAGCTTGTCCGGCCAAAGCGGCCTTTTTTTCCAATGCTTCCCGATGCTCCTTGTGCGCCCTGTCCACCGAGACGGACCGCCTAAGGACAAACCCGGAACCGAGATATTTGGTGCGGACGTCCTCATCCGCCGCAAGCGCCTCCGGAGTCCCCTGCTGGAGAATCGTGCCTTCGTACAGCAGATAGGCCCGGTCCGTAATGGCCAGCGTCTCGCCTACGTTATGGTCGGTGATGATGACTCCGATGTTCTTGTACTTCAGCTTGGCTATTATATACTGGATATCTTCCACGGCTATAGGGTCGACTCCTGCGAAAGGTTCGTCAAGCAGGATGAATTTGGGATCTACGGCAAGCGCACGCGCTATTTCGCAACGGCGTCTTTCACCTCCTGAAAGCTGGATGCCGAGACTCTTGCGCACTTTGGAAAGGTTGAACTCGTCTATCAGATTTTCCAGCCGCTCCTTCCTTTCCGCCTTGCTCATGGAGGACAGCTCCATAACTGACATTATATTGTCTTCCACCGACATCTTTCTGAACACAGATGCTTCCTGAGGAAGATAGCCGACCCCCTTCTGGGAGCGCTTGTACATGGGCAGATTCGTTATTTCCTCATCATCCAGATAAATGTGCCCGTCATTGGGAACGACCTGACCCGTAATCATATAAAAGCTGGTGGTCTTCCCCGCTCCGTTGGGACCGAGAAAGCCCACTATCTCTCCCTGGCTCACTTCCATGGAGACACCTTTGACAACGGTTCTTACCCCGTATTTTTTTACCAGATTCTCAGCTCTGAGTTTCATAATGTTTTCCTTTTTCTTTGGAGACACAGGCTACTTGGCGTCAAGGCCGAAGTCCTTCACGAAATCACGCACTTCAGGATTCTTGGCCATAAGGTCGACAGCCTGTTCGGAAGGCATATAGGCCTTTTTAGGTATTTCCTCCTGAGGGATTACCCCCACGGCAAGCCTGACTTTCCCCGAACCGGACAGACTGCACAGATTGCTTTCGATGTTTCTGAGCAGATTTTCTTCAATCCATTTCTTCTGGGATATGTTGGTCACGAAAAAAGTCAGCAGCTTATGGTCTCCTTTGTCTTCTATCTCCACTTTCGAGGCGGCAAGGGTCTGAGAAAGGCGCTGCCGGTTTTTGTAGATGTCGGGAAGAGCCGCCCACGCTTCCATTATCTTTCCGTCTTCGGGTATGGGAGCGGATTCGTCTCCATGATCGCCCTCCGGCGATACCCTCGGAGTTGTCTTCAATGTATCCGCCGTTACCACCACCTTGGGAGCTACCCGCAGCCTGTGGCGAGGCTCTGCGGAGCCTTCTGTCTTGGGCGTTGCCGCAACCGGCTGCGAGGTCTGCCGCACCGG
>CAYWPV010000050.1:8738-12706 GCA_964460265.1 uncultured Muribaculaceae bacterium
GCCGCAACCGGCTGCGAGGTCTGCCGCACCGGACTCACTGCGGAAATCTCGCCGTTGCCGCAAAGGGAACTCAACTTCATGAGCGCGAACTCTATGTGCAGCCTCGGATTCACGCTGCTTCTGTAACCGGCCTCACATGCCGTGGTTACGGCCAAAGCTTCGTAAAGGAACTGGATTCCGCACCTTGAGGCCTGTTCCCTATAACGCTCCTTAAGCGAAGGCGGAAACTCCAGCAAAGCGTCCAGAGCACCGTTTTTAGCCACTATCAGATCCCGGAGATGGGAACTGAGTGCCGATACGAAATGCAGGGCATTGAAACCTTTGGAAAGGATTTCATCAAATTTCAGCAGGGCAGACTGATAGTCGCCCCTGAGGAAATCGTCCGTCAACGCAAAGGTATGCTCATAAGAAAGAACGTTCAGGTTCTTCAGAACATCTTCATATTTGATCTCGGTCCCGCAGAAGGCAACGGTCTGGTCAAAAATCGTGAGAGCATCGCGCATGGCTCCGTCCGCCTTCATGGCAATGACATGGAGCGACTCGTCATCGACCGTGATTCCTTCCCTGGATGCTATCATCCGCAGATTCTTCACCATGTCCGCGATGCTTATCCTGTTGAAGTCATAGGTCTGGCAGCGGGAAAGGATGGTGGGAAGAATCTTGTGCTTTTCGGTGGTGGCAAGGATGAAAATGGCATGGGCGGGAGGTTCTTCCAAGGTCTTGAGAAAGGCGTTGAAGGCCTGCGATGAGAGCATGTGCACCTCGTCCACTATGAACACGCTGTAGCGTCCCACCTGCGGAGGGATGTTCACCTGCTCTATCAGGGCTTTTATGTCTTCAACACTGTTGTTTGACGCGGCGTCAAGTTCATGGATGCAGTACGACCTTCCCTCCTGGAAAGAACGGCACGATTCGCATTCTCCGCAAGGCTCCATGTCCGGAGTCGGATTGGAACAGTTGATTGTCTTGGCGAAAATGCGTGCGGCACTTGTCTTTCCCACGCCTCTCGGACCGCAGAAAAGATATGCATGTGCAAGCTGTCCCCTTATTATGGAATTTTTCAGGGTTCTGACAATGTTGTCCTGACCGATCAGCGATTCAAAGGAGTCAGGTCTGTATTTGCGTGCGGATACTATGTACATACAGAACAAATTTAATTGAATTCCATATCTTTCGCAAAGAAAAGAAAATTTGAAAATACTGATTCGGCTTTCTAACTTTGCATATATACGAAACACGCGACAAATGAAAAGGATTCTGACGATTTTGGCTTTCATAGCTGTCTCACTATGCTGCATGGCCCAGGCTCAGGTCAACATAGTTTCTAAAAAAGACAAGACATCTGATTTTCCGGTCAAGACGATGAAGGTCGTGCTTCCCGGCGAAAGTTTCATAAGCCTGTCTCTCAGGGAGGCTGTCAAGAACACCTGGACTCTTTCACCATACGAGTTCTGCACATACGATGAGTTCGAAGAGCTGAAAAGCAGCGACAGCTACTATTTCATGCTGGTCATACGCAACTCCTCCCCTGCCGACAAGGGCATCTCCTTTCTGACCATAGTCAAAGGAGGTGAGAAGAAGATGGAGGACATGCTTGAGCTTGTGACGCTGCCCCTGTGTCCTTCCGCATTCGCGGACGGGCGCGAAGACATCTTCATGCCGGCCATTCTGGACGTGGCGCAGTCGTACATCGAGAAATCTCTCAGCGACGGTTTCAAGAAAATAAAGACGATGCTCCGGAAAAAACCGGCTTCATCCGGCCTCGTGTTGAGCGCGGAGGATCTTTCGTCAAAAATTGATTCCGCATACAGGATTTCAGTCCTTTCAGATGTGATAAAAAGCGACTCCGAAATCGCATCCATAATGGACAACGGCGACGCAGGCTACACCGTGGCTTATGTCATCGCCCCGTCCATACCGGAAAAAGGAGCGAGCTGCTGGAAGATGGCTTTCGATGCCAGAACACATGCCCTCTATTATTTCAAGAAGGGCAAGATAGGTTCAGGCCTGGACTGCGGGCTCACGAAAAAGGAAATCAAACAGCTCATGAAATAATGATCTACGGAAAAAGCTCCTGCGGGGTTCTGTATGCCGTCAGGAGAAGCGGTTCAGCTGTAGGTTACTGCTCGTTGAGCATCAGATGCGGCACCAGAAACGAGGCCGGGTTCCGCAGCGGGACCGCACACTTTACGGAGCACACCATATTCAAAGGTACTGAAAAGAGAAGCTCCTATGCCATAAACAGTTACCTTGACAGACTGGGAGGGGATCTGAACGCCTACACCACAAAAGAGGAAATAGTCCTCCATGCCACTGTCCTGAAAGAGGACCTGCGCAAGGCAGTTTCCCTGCTGCTGGACATCGCCACCAACCCTGTCTTTCCGCCTCGGGAAGTTGACACCGAAAGAGGAGTTGTCCTTGAAGAAATAAAGATCTACAAGGACAGTCCGGCGGATGATGTCTATGACAGGTTCGAAAACATGCTGTTCGAGGGGCATCCTTTGGGTAATCCGATTCTCGGGACAGCGGATTCAGTGAAGAAAATCAGTCCGGAAGAACTGAAGGAGTTTGTGACGGAAAAGTTCAGGCCCGAGGCCATGGCCCTTACCATAGTCGCGGATGATGACGAGAAAGTCTTGGAAAAGAAGCTTCTTTCCCTTCTGGAGAAATGGTTCCACGGCTACATCCCCGGGGCGCCCGTGGCCGGTATAAAGCCTTGCGGAGACGAATTCCGCCTGCCCGAGGCGAAACGTTTCGAGAAAAGCATAGACAAAAGAAACCATGAGGCAAATGCCGTCATGGGATACCTGGCACCGTCCCTGTATGACGGAGATGACAGGATTACGGCGATTCTGCTTTCAAACATCCTTGCCGGCCCGGCCTCCAATTCAATCCTGAACAATGTACTGAGGGAGAAGAACGGATGGGTTTACAATGTCGAGTCTTTTTACGCACAATATGCCGACTGCGGGATAATGGCAATCATCCTCGGCTGCGAGAAAGGCAATCTCGATAAATGCAGAAAAGCCATCTTCAAGGAAATAGATAAACTAAGCGACAAAAAACTGAGCCCGGCCAAACTTAAGGCAGCCAAGAAGCAACTCCTCGGACAGCTCGCCATCAGTTCGGACAATGGGGAAAGCCAGTGCCTGAGCATGGGCAAGAGTCTGCTGGCTTACGGCAAAGTCACAGGAGACGACTTTGTGAGGGAACGCATCGAGTCCGTAAGCGCAGATGCCCTGAGATGCATGACCGCAAGGATTTTCGATACAGACAAGCTGTCGACGCTTGTATACCTTTGACCCCGGGGCCAACTTTGCATATAATTGACAATGAAATCTCCGGAAGATAAATACATAGAGTCGCACAGCACTCCGCAGACCGATGCACTCTCCTGGGTCGAACGCCAGACTCATATAAGGACACATTACCCGCAGATGCTTTCCGGTGCCGTACAGGGCAGGTTTCTAACCATCATCGCAAAGCTCATGCAAGCCGAATCCATTCTGGAAATAGGCACATTCACAGGATATTCATCCATATGTCTGGCTTATGCCCTGCCTGAAAACGGCCGCCTGGACGCTCTGGAGATAAACGACGAATTCGAGTCGCTCATCCATGAAGCTTACCGCAGGGCAGGGGTTGACGACAAAATCACATTGCACATCGGAGACGCCAGGGAAATCATGGGCCGCCTGAAAGAAGCCGGCAGACTTTATGACCTTGTGTACATTGATGCCAACAAAAGGGAATACTGCGACTATTATGAAGCAGCTATGGACATGGTCAGAAGCGGAGGCTGCATCATCGCAGACGATGTGCTGATGGGCGGAAAAGTGTTCATGTCGCCGATTCCATGCGACAGGCAGACGCAGGGTCTGGCACATTTCAACGAAATGGCAGCAGATGATCCACGTGTGGAAACGGTAATTCTCCCAATCAGGGACGGCCTCAGTATCATCCGAAAG
>CAYWPV010000051.1:0-12676 GCA_964460265.1 uncultured Muribaculaceae bacterium
GAGATTGTAGTAGATATATGGCAGATCCGGGACTATGGCGGCAGCGGACTGAAGATCCTCCACAGCTTCCGAATAATCGTACCTCCGTGTGACCTGATCCTTTACACGCGCCCGTGTAGTTCCTTTGTCATCCATGCTCAAGGTCTGGACATTGGATTCCATGGAGGCGATGAATTCTATCATGTCGGCCCGAAGAACAGCTCTGTTCATGAGATAGAAAGCCTTGTACAGCCGTTCGTATCTTTCATCGCCAGCCTCTTCCACGGCTTTGTCATAGTAACTCAATGCGCTGTTGTACTGTTTTCCGGAAACGTCGTACAAAGCCCTCAGGAAGTCAGCTCTTGCAGCCGAAACCGTACCTGCCGCATCCCCGGCCCGCAGCAGTTCCTCAACAGGATCTGACCGGAGTGCCGAAAGCGTGTCTTTCCCGGTGACAGCCACGGGAACAGGCATTTCCCTTACGAACTTGGACACCAGGGCGTTTTCATAGCGGTTTTTCAGGATAGAACCGGCGTCATCCCTGTCTTGGGACAGCACAAACCTGTACAGAGGTTTAAGACGGATGTCGATGTCTCTGTGCTGAAGCAGTTCGTCATTGAAATCCTTCTTGGCGAAATCGGCATCAAGAGCGATCAGGGAACTGTATTTTTTTGTCGTGTCGGCGAAAGAGCCCGCAGCGGCGGCATTAGCCTGTTCGTATTCGCGTATCTTCTGCAATGCGGTGTCATAATCCCTTTTTGATTCCTTGACCATGCCAAGACGGTTCTCGACATAGGAACGGTTCTGATATGCCTTTGCGAAATCGGGATACAGCTCTATTGCTTTGTCATAATCTTCAAGCGCGTCCCGCATCCTGTCCATTCTTATAAAAAAAGAAGCTCTGTTGAAATAGGCAAGCACATTTTCGGGATTGATGTTTATGACCCTGTCCATATCGGCAAGAGCCTCTTCATAATTGCCTACCTGAGCGTTTATGAGACTTCTGTTATAGAGAGTGAGAGCATTGCCCGGCTCGTCCTTCAGAACTCTGTTCAGATCCTTCATGGCCGCGTTGTAATCCTTTGCCTCATAATACATGAGGGCTCTGTTGAAATATGGCAGCGTGCTTGCGGAATCAAGAGAAATTGCCTTGTCCATGTCCGCTATCCCCTGCCTGTAGTCCCCCATGTTGGCATAAAGGCTGCCTCGGCGGACGTAGCCTTCCGGATCGAAACGGTCAATGCTTATGGCTTTGTCGTAATCTGCCATAGCCTTTACGGTGTCCCCGAGAAAAAGGTAGCTCGCCCCCCTGTTTAGGTATGCGGAAGGATCCTTCGGCTGTTTCCTGATGTAACGGTCAAAATCGGATACGGCCTTGTCGAACTGTCTTGCAAGAAAATAGGTGACACCTCTGCTGAAATAAATGCCTTCGTAGCCGGGACGCAGGGACAGAGCTTTGTTGAAATCAGAAAAGGCATCGTCATACTCCCCGAAACGGCTTTCCGTTATGGCCCTGTAATGGTAGCCGTTGGTAAAGACAGGATTGAGCCGCACCGACGTGTCGAAATCCTTCTTGGCGCCGCGGATATCGCCAAGGTTGTATTTGGCGATTCCCCTGAAGAAAAAGGTCCAGTAGTCAGTGGTGTCAAGCCTCGCCAATATGTTGAAGTTTTCTATGGAGCGGGCGTACTTTCCGTCTGAAAGATCCTGACGTCCCCTGAGGTAGAACACATCCTTGTCGTACTGCGCCGAGAGCGGAACAGCAGAGACGCAGAAAGCAAATGCGCAGAATAATATGAAAAATGCCCGTTTCATCTGTATCGGCGAATGTACAAATATACTCGTTTTCATGAATTAATCCTTATCTTTGAGGGATTCAAACCTTCATGCCTTTTGAGCTCAAATGGTAAAATATGCCTGACGGCGGTGATGGCCGCGTTTTTTCTGTTCCTTTCCACAGGGGCTGTCTTCCGTTGCATCGCCCAGACTCCAAAAGGATTTGTCGTAAGAAGCGAAACAGCCCACAGCAGCGTGAACGAAGAATCCCTTGCAAGACAGATAGGATTTCTGTCCGACTCTCTCTGCGGAGGCAGGGCCACGGGCAGCACGGGAGGAACCGAAGCGGCCATGTGGATAGAACGCAATTTCAGGGCCAACTCGCTGCTTCCTCTCGGAAACGGATATTCATGGAATTTCTCCGCAGGAGAAGGCCTGGTAGGAAAGAATATAGTGGGAATGCTGCCTGCGGCCGGAAATAATCCCGGCAGAGGATATGTAATCGTGTTCGCCCACTACGACGGTCTTGGAATACTGGACGGACAGATGTATCCGGGCGCCGATGACAACGCCTCCGGAATCGCGGCCATGCTGGGAACGGTCAGGATGTTCAACACCATGCTCAAATACAGGCGCAGCTACAGAAGAAACATCATCTTTGCGGCCACCGATGCAAAAAATATGAACATGGGAGGGGTAAAGGCTCTCTGGGAGCTGCTGACATCAGGACAGCTCAGGGACCCTCTCCACGGAAACGCGATAAACAGGGAAGATATCGCCCTGACAGTAAACATAGACCAGATAGGAAGCACGCTGAGCCCCATCCATTCCGGGAAATCCGACTATATCATCATGCTGTCCGACAGCAGAGACGGCTACTACAAGGGAGAGCTGCGTCTTGCGTCCGGAAAATACGGCATCGATATGGACCTCGGCTTCGACTATTACGGCAGCCGGGCTTTCACAGACATGTTTTACAGGACCGTAAGCGAGCAGAAAATCTTCATCGACAACAAGATACCCTCGGTGATGTTCACTTCGGGCATCACAATGAACAACAACAAGGTGTGGGACGTCCCTGAAACTCTGGACATGTCCGTATTGAAAAAAAGAACCTGGCTGATATTCCATTGGCTGGAAAGATCCATGTAAAAAATGAAAGAATTCTGGCAGATACTGAAAAAATATGTAGGTCCCTACAAGGGATATCTATGGGAATCCGTGCTGATGAATGTGCTCTCAGCCATTTTCAACATCTTCTCCTTTTCACTGATAGTCCCCATGCTGAACATCCTGTTCAAAATCAATGACAAGGTATATACCTACATTTCCCCGGACAGCGTCAGCGGCCTGATGGAAAAGGGAAGAGCCATAGGGAACAACGCCAACTGGTGGCTTGACTGTTTCATCAACGCACACGGAGAATCCATGACGCTGCTCCTTCTGTGCGTATTCCTGAGCGTGACGACCCTGATCAAGACCGCCTGCTATTTCGGGGCCGCCGCCGTCATGGTCCCCATAAGGACAGGAGTAGTGAAAGATCTGCGCATGCAGCTGTATGACAAGATTCTGGCTCTTCCTCTCGGGTACTTCTCACAAGAAAGGAAAGGAGACATCATCGCAAGGATGAGCGGAGACGTTAACGAAGTGGAGAATTCCATAATCAGCGTTCTTGAGATGCTCATCAAGAATCCGATACTCATCGTCTGCTACTTTTCCGTCCTGCTGATGATCAGCTGGCAGCTTACGATCTTCACGATCCTGGTCGTGCCTGCCCTCGCATGGATGATGGGAGCCATCGGCAAAACTCTCAAGAAAAAATCTCTGCTCGCACAGGAACTCTGGAGCGATACCATGTCCCAGGTCGAGGAGACCTTGGGAGGACTGCGGGTAATCAAGGCATTCATGGCCGAGGAGACAATGTCCAGAAGGTTCGACAAAGTGACCGGCGCACTCCGGACAAAAACCGGGAGAGTATCCACGAGACAGGCCCTGGCCCATCCGATGAGCGAATTCCTGGGCACGGTTCTGATAGCTATCGTGCTGTGGTTCGGAGGCACGCTGATTATCGGTGACAACGCTCCCCTCTCGGCCCCCATGTTCATATATTACATGGTAATCCTGTACAGCATACTCAATCCGATCAAGGATTTTTCAAAAGCCAGCTACAGTGTTCCCAAAGGCATGGCCTCCATGGAAAGAATCAACAAAATCCTGGATGCAGAGAACCCTATAAAGGATGCGGCCGCTCCTGTGGAAGTCAAATCCCTTGACGACAGCATCGTCTTCGATCACGTGGGATTCTGCTACGACGCGGGAAAGCAGGTGCTGGACGACGTAAACCTCACCATAAGGAAGGGTTCAAGCGTTGCGATAGTAGGTGAATCGGGAGCCGGAAAATCCACCCTCGTCGATCTGATTCCCCGTTTCTACGACGTGAGCTCGGGAGTCATAATGATTGACGGCACGGACATAAGAGCCATCTCCATGCACAGCCTGAGGTCTCTGATAGGCTATGTCAACCAGGAGCCCATATTATTCAACGACACCATTTACAACAACATAGCCTTCGGTTCAAAGAACGTTACAAGGGAGCAGGTGATAGAGGCGGCCAAAATAGCCAACGCCCACGACTTCATAATGGAAAAAGAGCAGGGCTACGAAACCAACATCGGAGACCGCGGCATGAAGCTTTCCGGAGGACAGCGGCAGAGGATATCCATAGCCAGGGCCGTACTGAAAAATCCTCCCTTGCTGATACTTGACGAGGCCACGGCATCTCTTGACACTGAATCGGAGAGGCTGGTTCAGGAGGCCCTGGACCGGCTGATGTCCAGCAGAACAACGATAGCCATAGCCCATAGGCTGTCAACAATCAAGAACAGCGATGAAATCATAGTCATGCAGGAAGGAAAGATTGTCGAACGCGGCACTCATGATGAACTCGTCAGGCTTGGAGGGTATTACAAGAAACTCGAAGACATGCAGAGCCTGCAATGATCAGGAAAGGAAATATTTTTTTTAAACTGCTGCTTCTCCTTTATCTGGGAACGGTGGCATTTCTATGCTTTGCAAATTTCAACGATCTGCCTGAAACGGAGAAAACGCTGTTCGGAATCCCCGCAGACAAGATTACCCATTTCTTCATGTTCCTTCCGTTTCCTTTCATCGCATATTTCTCGCTGGGAGTCCGGAAGCTGAAGACTGGAAACTTTGTGGCCGTCGCCGCAGCGATATCAATCTCCGGACTTGCCATCGGCGCGGCCACGGAACTCGTCCAGAGCAGGCTGGCCTACAGAAGCGGAGACATCAACGATTTCGCCACGGATGCCGCAGCAGTCTTATCAGGCACCCTGATCGTAATCCTGACCCACACAATCCGTAAAAAATGAAAAAAATTCTTTTCGCAGCATTGACAGCGCTGTCATACACATTCATGCTGGATGCGCAGGGCAGGCTTTCACGTACGTTCAGCGATGCCGTCGATTCCCTGTCGGTCCTAGCCGCGGAAAGGACCACCGTTGACGTGGAACTCAAGCTCAACACCGTGAACCGGAGGGGAGACAATCTGGATTTTTACTTCAGCCGGACTCTTGGCGATCTGCCATGGCACGAAGAAGACGTCACATGGTTCAAAGGACAGCTCAAGGCGCTCTTCCCTGAGCAGGAAAAGATTTACGGTGTAGGAAACGTGTTCGCAAACGGGATAAAACTTGAGGAACTTGTCACTCCACACCTTGGAACGGACGGCCTGCCGGAGGAATCCGTACACAGAAAAGAAAGGCACAGAGGACACGCTTTTGTGGAGAGAGCCGACGGCCCTTACTACGAAAAAGGCCTGAGCGGCCGGCACATAGCGCTTTGGCAAAGCCACGGAAGGTTCTACGACGAGCAGGAAGACTGCTGGAAATGGCAACGGGCAAGAGAATTCACGACCGTGGAAGACATGTACACACAGAGCTACGTAATCCCTTTCCTGATGCCCATGCTGGAAAACGCAGGCGCATACGTAATGAGTCCGCGCGAACGTGATCCGCAGAAATACGAAGCAGTGGTGGACAATGATCCCTCTTTTCCGGGAGAAAGGAAGGGACTGACCAGAAGGTCCGGTACCTATGAAGAAAGCGGAGACTGGACCGATGCCGGCGAGGGATTCGCCGACATGAAGGAATTCTTCATCCGGAATGACAACCCCTTCACCATGGGCAAAGCGAGAAAGACAAAAGTCCGCAGACATGGAGAAGAGACAGCCCGTGCCGTATGGACTCCGGACATACCGCAAAGAGGTGAATACGCCGTGTATGTCTCATACAAAAGTTTCCCGCACAGCACCGGACATGCCCATTACACGGTAAGACATCTCGGAGGTGAAAGCGAATTCTCCGTGAACCAGAAAATCGGTGGGGGTACATGGATCTATCTCGGGACTTTTGAATTTGCTCCCGACGGAGACGGGGCAGTCATTCTGGACAATGCCGCACCTGCCGGAAGGGAACACGAAGACGGACAGATTGTCTCCGCAGATGCAGTACGTTTCGGCGGCGGCATGGGGAAAATCGCCAGAGGCAAGAGCAGTTCCCCGGCAGGCGAATGGAAGACATCGGGACTGCCGGCCTACGCTGAAGGGGCTTTGTATTCCATGCAGTGGAGCGGCATCGACAGCACGGTGACAAGACTGCACAAGGGAGACTATACCAATGATTTCGCCGACAGAGGGCCATGGGTCGCATACATGGCCGGAGGGTCATCTTCAAATCCGGTCAAGGAGGGAAAAGGGATTCCGTTCGACCTGTCATTCGCACTTCATTCCGATGCCGGTTCCTTTCCCAACGACTCCATCGTCGGCACACTGGCGATTTACACCCTGAAAAGCGAAGGCAGCAGGAAGCTTCCGGACGGCGGGGACAGGATGATATGCAGAGAACTCTGCGATTATGTCCAGACCCAGACCGTGAATGACATTCGTGCGAAATATGACAGTTCATGGGCAAGGAGAGGCACCTGGGACCGCTCATACAGCGAGGCAAGGACCGGTGAAGTCCCCGGAATGATTCTGGAGCTTCTTTCCCATCAGAACTTCGCCGACATGCGCTATGGTCTCGATCCGGAATTCAGATTCGATGTCAGCAGGGCCATCTACAAAGGTATCCTCAAGTTTTTAAGCAACAGGTACGGATGCGGCTACGAGGTTCAGCCTCTGCCCGTCCGCTCTTTTTCCGCAATACTTAAAAACCGCTTTCAGGTAAGACTGAGCTGGGAGCCTACCGTGGACAGCCTCGAAGAGACCGCCGTGCCGAAGGGGTTTCTGCTCTACACAAGGATAGACGGCGGAGCATTTGACAACGGACGTGCGGTCGAAGCCGAAGAAAAAAACGGAAGATACGGACTGGACGTAGACATTGAGCCCGGCCACATATACAGCTTCAAGATAAAAGCGTACAACGACGGAGGCGAGAGCTTTCCTTCGGAAATTCTGAGCACCGGCACTCCGGAAAGTCCGAACAGCAACGGCAGCATCCTGATAGTCAACAACTTCTACAGAGTTTCCGCTCCGACATGGTTCGATACTCCGCAATATGCCGGATTTGACGACAGACTTGACGGAGGTGTCCCCTACATCAAAGACATCAGCTACATAGGACGCATGTATGAGTTCAGACGGGAGAGGGAATGGGAAAGCGATGACAACCCCGGATTCGGTGCATCATACAGCGACATGGCAGGGTTTCAGCAGGCCGGCAACAGTTTCGACTATCCCTATATCCACGGAAAAGCCGTCTTGTCGGCAGGTTATTCATTCAGTTCATGCAGTGCGGATGCTTTTGCATCGGAGGTCTCTTCTCTGTCGGGACTTTTTTCCGGCCTGGATCTGATATGCGGAAAACAGCTGACGACCGTGCCGGGAAAAAGTCCGAAAGCGCAGAAATACGAACTGTTCCCGAAAAGGCTGCGTTCGGCTTTGGAAGCATTCTCGAAAGAAGGCGGCGACATTCTCGTTTCCGGAGCAAACATAGGAACGGACATATGGGACAGCGTCTATCCAATACGGAGGGACGAGAAAAATGCGGAGGAGATGAAGCGCTTCGCGAAAGATGTTCTCGGATACAGATGGGTATCCAACTGGGCGAGCAGAAACGGCAGCGTGCGGAAGGTGAAGAACAGGCTCATGGACTGCCGGGAACTTCCCGCTACGTTCGGATTCCACAACGAGCCGAATGAGGAAACCTATTGTGTGGAGACTCCGGACAGTATTCTTCCTTCAGACGACAACGGAACCGTATTCCTGCGATATGAAGGTACGGACGCACCCGCGGCAGTATGCTCCAGACGTAAAGGCTACAGGACCGTATGTTTTGGTTTTCCGTTGGAAAGCATGAAAAATGAAGCTGAGCTCAACAATGTCATGAGCGCTTCGCTTGTTTTTTTCACGGGCAAGAATTAAATTTATCAAAACAATCACATTTTAATAAACAAAAACATGAAACTGCTATCCAGCTTATTCATCACTGCGGCATCCGTGGCCATCTGCGCCGGAAACGCTGATGCCCAGACCTTCGCCTCCGGTTTCGAAAAACTTTACGACCCTGGAGCGAAAATGGTTAAGGACAACGCTTCCCTACTCTATGACGGTCCTGTAACGCCAGTATGGAAAGACGCATCTTCGTTTGTCTACAAGACACGTGAAGCTTCAGGTGACAAATACTACAGCATCGAACTGAATTCCGCCGTCAAGTCCGAAATCAGCTCCGCTGAATACGAAGAACTTGCTGCCAAAGTTCCTCAGCGCTCCCCGTACGGAGAATACAGGAGGAGAGACCGCGGTGAAGCGATAGAATCGCCGGACGGCAGACTTGAAGCCGTGATAAGGGACAGCAACGTGTGGATACGTGAAAAAGGAAACAAGGACACCGAAAAGCAGCTTTCTTTTGATGGAACTGACAACGACCGCTACACCTACGTCATCTGGTCTCCCGACTCAAAAAAGCTTGCAGCCTTCAGACGCGAGGTCGTCAAGGAGAGACAGATCATGCTGCGTGAATCCCGTCCCGCCGAGCAGGTTCAGCCGATATACCGCTGGATCGACTATGCCAAACCGGGTGACAAAATAGCGCAGACGACTCCGGAACTGTATAACGTGGAAACCATGTCCCGCATAGGCTTCGACACTTCCGCCTACGGTAACCAGTATTCGCTTATGCCTGGACAATGGACGCCTGATTCCAAGCTCTTCACATTTGAATACAACAAGAGAGGGCATCAGCTCTACCAGCTTGTATCGGTGAATGCGGACAACGGCGAAAACAAAACGGTAGCGGAAGAGAAAAGCAATACCTTCATATACTACAATGACCTTTACCGCCACTACTTCAAGGACGGCAAACGCCTGCTCTGGGTATCGGAGAGAGATGACTGGAGACATCTCTACATGGTGGATATCGCCACCGGAGCTGCCAAGCAGCTTACAAAAGGAGCATGGAACGTCAGGGAAATCCATCTCGTGAACGAGGATGAGGGCTTTGTTCTCATGTACGCGAACGGATACGCCACCAACAAAGGAGAAGACCCTTACAACAAGCATCTCCTTAAGCTTGACCTCAATTCCGGCAGACTCACCGATCTGACCCCCGAGAACGCGAACCACAGCGTACTGTTCAGCTCTGACTACAAGTATTTCGTAGACAACTATTCCCGTCCGGATTTCGCCGGAGCGAGCGTAGCCCGCAAGACCGCGGACGGTTCCAAAGTCATGGATATCCAGAGCGCCGACATAAAAGCTCTTCTGGACAAGGGTTTCACCATGCCGATAGTGTTCAGCGCCAAAGGCCGCGACGGCAAGACTGACATCTGGGGCACAATGTACCTCCCCTACAACTTCGACAAGAACAAGAAATACCCCGTAGTGGAATATATCTATGCCGGTCCGCACGACTCGCATGTGGTCAAGAACTTCGGAGTCTACACCAGGAATTCCATGCTTCAGGAGCTTGGCTTCGTCGTCGTCACCATAGACGGCATGGGCACCGACAACCGTTCCAAGAGCTTCCAGGACGTGTGCTACAAGAACCTGAAAGATGCGGGGTTCCCCGACAGGATTCTTTGGATGCAAGCCGCCGCAAAGAAATATAAATATCTGGACATAAGCAATGTAGGAATCTACGGTTATTCGGCCGGAGGTCAGAACACCCTTTCGGCGCTTCTTTTCTATCCTGAATTCTACAAAGTGGGAGTGGCACTGTGCGGATGCCATGACAACAGGATGGACAAAATGTGGTGGAACGAACAGTGGATGGGCTGGCCCATCGGTCCGGAGTACGGCGAGAATTCCAACGTGGACAATGCGGGAAAGCTTCAGGGAAAACTTCTCATTGTCAACGGAGAGATGGATGACAATGTCGATCCCGCGTCAACCCTGCAGGTTGTCTACGAACTGGTCAAAAACAACAAATACTTCGAGCAGATGTATCTTCCCGGACATACGCACAACCTGGGCAGCGACTACATAAGCAAAAGGATTTTTGAATTCTTCTACAAGAACATAAAGGAATCCGGCAGGTAGCATCCGGATTGCAAAAGAAGAGGGTGACTAATAAGTGATTCAGTCACCTTCTTCTTTTTAGGTCTCAGTTCTCTTCGCCTTTTCCATGAGGCGAGGAGAATGACGCTAAGGGAGGACCATGATGGAAGTCAGTCCGCCCCTCAGTCCCGCTACATAAGCTTTGACGGAAGCGTCTCCCGCTCCGCGGATTATCTCGGTAAGGTATAAAGGCTGTCCTTGGATGAAAGCTTTGACCGTAAACTTGTCTCCGTTTTCAAGCTTGGAACCTCCGGAATCGACCACACGGAAAAGATCATCTCCCATATATTCAATTTTTACCCTCCTGTCGGGATTCCAGCAAAGAATCAGTTTTTTCCCGGCTTCAAGATCCTCGGAGCGGACGAGAGTCCCTCCGAAAAATCTTGAATCGATGAAATCTTCCGTATCCAGAGAATCTTTGAACTCCTTGAAATCCTTGCTGCCGACATAGCGCGACAATATATCCAGTGTCGAATATCTCGGAACACTGAATCCGCCCACATATCCCCACAGTCTTTTCAATGTGGACAAGGACAGAAGCTCTCCTGTGACATCATTCACGTTTGTGCGTAAACGTTCGAAATCCGACGGTGTCTTTACAGCCGCCCCGAACCGAACCTCCGTCTGTATAAGAAGACACTTGACTTCAATGGATTGATCATTTACATGCATAATGTTCCGAGTGTTTCATTTTTAAAAATTCAGGCCGACCCCGACATATACGGAAGAAGTGGAAAAAGCGACGGAAGAAGCTCCGGCACTCAAGTCCAACCTGCGCATACGCAAAAGTAAGCCGGCATCAAATACTATGCCCCTATGGGAGCAATCGGTCACTTTCATATATTTCCCCGCGTCATCCTGCCATAGGAGCGTCCTGGTCCCATAGCCCATACCTGCATACATGGAAGCAAAGCCGCACAGGCGCAATATGCCCCCTCCGCTGAACGCTGAATATGACACTTTGGAACGTCCGTTTGTCCAGATGTAACCATAATCGCTGTAATCTCTCCTGGCCGAACATTCATAGCTGTGTTCCGCATCATTGAAATTCGTTTCGTATCTCAGATAGAAGCCGGCCTTCCTGTACCACGCGGCCATGATCCCAAAGGCATTGTCCCTAATGGAATAAGTGACCAGGGCGTGTAAATCTCGCCCGGACATGGCCGCGGACCTTTGCTTCTCAACGGGAACATAGACCAGAGAATCCCTGACCACGGTATCTCTGAGAACAACGGGATCTGCCGGCAGTTTTTTCCGCGGCAGTTCGAGAGTGAGTTCATAGACACAGGCGGACTCTATGGGGATGGGGAAATTCCAATCCCGGATGACCCCGTATTCTGGATTTGAAATGGTAATCTTCCTGATCCCTTCCGGCACATACACCCATATCTCGCAAAGCTTCTTCTCCACGGCGACCACGCCGATCATCCCCACATCAAAGCTGTAACCGTCATCGCTGGCCATGACCTTTATCAAAGCAGCCTTCTCTCCGTTCTGGTCCTTCTTCGGATAATTCACCCTGGCATCGAGATCCCAGTCCAGACGGCGGAACATATGCACGGAGAAGTCTCCGTCCTGCGCCGGCAGAGACGACGGAAGGACGAGGAACAGCACGAATATGAACAGAATTCTTTTCATCAGAAATGGTAAGGTCCTATTATTCCATATTCCTTGTCAGGTGCTTCCTGCCATGTCCTTACGTGGATGACGGGCCTGTCCGGTTCAGCCAAGTCCACCAGCAGAAAAAGATATCCGGTGTCGGAATAGCTGGCTGACCAATACTCCTGGCGCAGCTGTATCCCGAAAAGCTGCTCCCCTTTGCCGAGCTTTATTACCTTTGAATCGGAAAACTGCAGATTGATGAACTCCTGGCTGTCGAATACCTTCTCAAGCCGTTCGATATAGCTTTTCTTATTGTGCCTGGTATAGACAACATAGGGATTGGTGCCATACTCACGGCGCTCTGCCGTGTTTTTCAACACATGACCGATAATTATGAGGGCGTCATCATCGAAAATGGAGCTTATGTAGTCAAGCCTTTTCAGCGCATAGGCAGTCTTGTAGTTCTCGAGAAAGCTTACGATTATCATCCGTGCCTCTGGCGACCAGTTGTCATGGGAGGTTATGGATTTGACAGCGGCGGATGAAAGGGCAAAACTGAGACTGCATACCTTCCCTTCGCTGTTGAAAGCGAATACCAGATCCTCTACGAACTCCCTGCCGTTTCCGCTGAAAGAGAAGGCCATGGGGACGCTCCGGCAATAAACCTCCGCTCCAAGCCCGTAACAATGCAGCGTATCGTAGGAAAGCACCCGTGCCTTTCCGTATCCGGCGAGCCGGCTGAAC
>CAYWPV010000052.1:0-12459 GCA_964460265.1 uncultured Muribaculaceae bacterium
CTATATTCTTGGAGCCAATAAGCGAATTCAAGATATTGAGTGGAATTTTAATAGCTTCCACATTATTGAATACCTTATTGAAATCAACATAGTATTTGTAGTCGGCTATAGAAGGTCTAAAGCCAGCAAGCCAAGCATCAAAGTTTCTCATATCAGTAGCCACTAGCAACATTTGAAATCATTATTTCTGAAATAGCACCACGTCCGCTTCCCTTTGAATTTATCATTCTCGCAGCTGACACTCGTTTAATGGAAAACTTCTCGTATAGCTGGTCAAAGAAGTCGTCTTTATTATTCACATTCTGAGGGTCAGAATTACTTGCGACAAATAGGGACTGATGTTTTGCAATCTGAGAACAAAAATCACGAAGCCGCAGCTGCTCGGCATCATCAAAACCATCTTTTGAATAAGATGTAAATGCAGATGTCTCTGTCAATGGACGATATGGGGGATCAAAATAGTACAAAACATTATCACCTGCATATATGCCAGTCTGAGCAAAATCACCACAAAGGATTTCAACCCTTTGAAGAACGGCAGAATCAGCTCTTAATGTTTTCTCATCACAGATCTTCGGATTTGAATACCTACCGTGTGGAACATTAAACTTTCCTTTTGAATTCACTCGATATAGCCCATTAAAACAGGTGCGATTTAAAAATATGAATAATGCAGCTGTTTCAAGCTCCAAATTGTCTTTTCTATTAAAACACTCACGTTGAGCAAGATAATAGTTTTTTCTAGAAACCTCATCAAGTGGAAGATACTCTGTTTGAAGTCGTTCCAATTCTATGATTAGGTTTTCAACATCATTTTTTACGACTCGATATGTACAGATTAACTCTTCATTTATATCATTTATGATAGCCTTAGTGATGTTTGGATATTCCTGCAAAATCCAAAACAACACAGCTCCACCTCCCACAAAAGGCTCAACATAAGTTACTCCCTTCCTCTGAGAAAAGTTATGAGGTAGGGTTTTTTTTATATCATCAAGAAGTTGGGTTTTTCCTCCAACCCACTTGATAAATGGCCTTGCCTGATATGTATCTACTCTTTTCATTTAATTCCAAATATCACTGCTTAATAAATTCCGCAATATTATGCAAAATAGCGATAACGATTCACATTCCCAACAAAATGAAAGAAGAAAACGTGTAATTGTTCAATTGTAATAGTCAAGACTTGTTCTGACATTTTCTATACTATCGGACAAAAAAAATGTCCGATGCCATCTGCGAAGATACGCAACTATTCTCACTCTCACAACCTGATGAGCCAATCACCTGCTCATCAGGTTGTACTTTCCCTGCATCCTGCAACAGATATCTCCTTGCCACCTCAATTCCTTCGAGGAAAGTCTGCATGGGCGTTTTCCCGAAACAGTATTTCCCGGAGGGAGTCCTTTGCGTGTTATAAGAGTGCATCCAAGTGTCAAGGTCTGCCTGCAGTTGTTCTATCGAGGTGTATATCTTCTTTCTGAAAGCGATGGCGTAGAATTCGTTCTGGACAGTCCTGTTGAAGCGTTCACAGATGCCGTTTGTCTGCGGGCTCTTGGCCTTGATCTTGGAATGGTCTATGTCCTCGATGGCCAGATACGGCTCGTATTCATGTGTTTCCCTGTTTCCGCAGTATTCGGTTCCCCTGTCCGTGAGCATCCTCATCAGTTTCAGTTCATGCTGCTCGAAGAACGGAACCACCCTGTCATTGAGCATGTCCGCTGCCACGAGCGCGTTCTTCCTGTCGTAAAGCTTGGCGAATCCGATTTTGGAATAGGTGTCGATTACCGTCTGCTGGTAAATGTGCCCCACGCCTTTGATATACCCTACATAATAAGTGGCCTGCGCCACCAGGAAGCCGGGATAATAAGTCTCTATTCCACCGTGCGCCTGTTTCTCCGCCTTGGCTTTCTCCAGTGCAGCCACCTGGTTCTCGTCAAGTACGATGCCTTCCTGCTCCACTTTGGTCGAAAGTGCCTTCAGGCGCTTCCGGAAGGTCCCCATGTCATGCCTGAGCCAGATGGAGCGCACTCCTCCACGCGGTTCTTTATCACCGGTTTTTTACGGGAGATCTCTTGCAGGCTCGTGACACGTTTCCCAATTGTTGGGACAGCTCAAGCAGTCCCGGTTTGTTCTTGATGACTTATTCTGATGTGGTCATAACTTAATCTGCTTTTATTCTACAAATATACTCTTTTATGCGTAACTGTCAGATTAAGTCTTGACTAATTCACCTGATATCGGCAGACATTGCGATCTTCTCGCTTTGGAATAATATTCTGACGCAATTGGGCATTGAAAAGAAGATGCCCTTTCACCTTTCCTCATATTGGCGAAAAGCTGTCCCAAACTTTTATCCGGGCCCCATCCTATCATGATCGAATGGCCCTCGAACATTTTTTTCAAGTACTCATCAGTATTTCCGTTGTTCGCGACGTTGGGACTAATAACAAAGTATCGGCTCATAGTTCGATGTCATCAAGGTAGACATAACTATCCAGCAGCTCTTCCTCGCTTGCCCAGTTTTGAACGCTGATTTGATAGTAGTCGTCCTCATCTTCTACCACAGGTTCCAGCATAATGGTCCACCCCATTCCACCCGCATCCATGAATCCGAAATCCCATTCTCCTTCAAATTTGCCGGGATACCATTTATACATGGGTATTTCCTCGGCAGTATCCGAGTCGTTGTCAAACAGTTCCGCAGTGGTTCCACGATGAAATCAAAGCCGACATCGTGAAGATGCTGGGCAACTACGAACGATGACGTATTTCTTTACCGAACGGAAAAACGGAGCTGATTGCCATCCTGAAATGCTGAATACCGAAAGGGATGCCGATGACGGTGACGCAGAACAGCAGTCCGCACACAAGGTGGACAAGAGCGATTTCCCACCAGCCTAAAAGCACCCAGACAAGGTTCATTACAACGGACAGGCAGCCGGGCTGAGCCGGGCCGTCAACCAGTTCGCACCCGAAAGGCCAGATCGCATAGGTCCCCAACTTGAACAGCTGGACGCCGAACGGTATGCCGATGATGGTGACGCACATGATCAGGCCCACGAAATAGTATATCAGCGCCACGACGATGCCGCCGAAAAGAAGCCAGAGAATATTGCCGATGAAATTCATGATATGGGTCAGATGCTGGTCAGTATTCAATTCTTCAGAATGCCGGAATTCACAAACTTTTTCCGGAACTCGCAAAAGTCGAATCCGGCGCCGAGAATGGTCTCATAAAGATGCCGAAGATCCTGAACTGTGAACGACTCGTCCAAAAGATCGAATCCGATGGCTTCGAAACGGATGTCTCTGCGCATACGTTCCATCGCGGCCTCAAAAATCTCATGGTGGTCGAAAGCCAGTTCCGGAAGATCATCAACGGGAAACCATGCAGCCTCGGCGGCATCATCTGCACCCATAACTTTCGAGGGCCTGACGAGAGCATAGAAGGCTATGGTGATGACCCGCTCACGCGGATCGCGGTCAGGATCGGAAAACACTCCCGCTTCCCTGACGGCGACCTCCGACATGCCCGTCTCTTCCTGAAGCTCGCGCAATGTACCCTCCTCCGCTGTCTCGTCCATCTGGAGAAAACCTCCCGGAAATGCCCAGCAGCCCTTGTATGGTTCGCCTCCGCGGCGGATCAGAAGAACTTTGGCGCATGAGTCCTCACAGGTAAGAACGACACAGTCGGTGGTTACCGCCATGTGCTCGTAGCGGTATTGATAGGGATACTCCGCTCCGGGAACATATCTGAAATTCTTTGCCATAGCTCCGCAAAGATAGCCGTTTTCAGAAGATGTTCAATAGCGCTTACCCCAGTTCCTCATAATTCCTTGCCGCAGCGGAAAAGCGTCCGTAGAGTTTATCCCTGACAGAACGTGGCTCCAGAACTATCAAAGCACTTCCGTAAGACGACAGCCTGCTGTATAGCTCATAGTTGGGACGGAAGTTGATTATGAATATGGCGCAGTCCCTGACGGACGGATACCTGAGCTTAAGCTCCTTTTCTTTGATTCTTCCGATAAACGGCCCATTTGAACGCATTCAGGCAAAGTTCCATCGTAGTTGAGTCAAAGGCATACACGTGTCCGTTCAGTTTGAAGATGTCCGTCGCACGGCATTCTCGGACTTCTTCGATAACTTTCTTGCGGAAAGATACCTTCCTATCGGTGATAAAAAATGTCTATTACTTTGCCAACGGACGCACAACCACTACATTTGAAACGATTATAGCCAAAAGCAAGATTCCCGGATACAAAGTATAAGGCGCAGCCCGCCCCCCCAGGCACTTCAGGAAACTCTTATATGGATCATGAATCCTTTCTGCGACATCTACGGAAAAGGAGAGGACGAGAACACTCCCGGCAAACGGCTTGCAGGCATCATCCGGAAGGCATGCGAAAAGACCGGCTCGCAGGCCGTGGTAATCATCGACGAGTACGACGCTCCTCTGCTGGACGTCCTCCACGAGGAGGAGTACCTCAAGGGCTCCCGCAGGGTCATGCAGCACATGCAGGCTTACCTCGCGGGACTGCCCTACGTCGAAGGATTCAAGGAAAAGCTCAAGGACGCAGCCAATGCGGAAGGATTCTACGAATACACCTTCTACCTCATCTTCTCCATGCTCAACGTCTATGTCCGCACCCAGATGAAGTGTGCCGGAGGACGCTCCGACATCGTCGTGCACATGCCCGACACGGTCTATGTCCTGGAGCTCAAGGCAGGAGGTTCGGCCGAGGAGGCCCTCGCACAGATAAACTCAAGAGGGTACGCCCTCCCCTACACCTCCGAAGGCAAAGCCGTCGTCAAGGTCGGCGTGGCCGTGGACAGGGAAAAGCGCACCGTTCAAAACTGGATCGTGGGATAAGGACATTTCATTGTCCAGGCCATACGGTATTGCCTATGGGAACAAGACTCCCTCATCAAGGAAATGCTCGGCAGAATATTTCAGCCCATAAGGACCATAGTCGCCAAAAGCTCCGTGGGCTATCATATTGTCCGGATCGTCCTTGTATTAATTCGAAGGCTCACCGTAAGGAGTCTGGGGCATGCGTGCGATAGAGTACTCCCAATTTCTGTCAGGAAGAATATTGCGGTAGAGCTGTTGGAATAGCATGCACCGCGAGGAGCAAGGAAGAAAGGCACGTCCTGTTTTTCGTCAGACCATAGGTAAGAGTATTTTACAGGGAAACTGAAGAAACGTGCTTTAGGAAAAATGCCTTTGATGCACAGGGCCATGTTGTCATGTCCGTCTTCTTTTGTGCGCCAGGTGTATCCCCAATAGTCCACATACAAGTCGGGACAGGCGAATATTGCATTTATATGGCATCTGCTGCAAAACTACAAAAAAGGCAACATGAGTCTGCAAGGCATTTTCTGAAAAAAGATAACGCAAAAGCGAAATTTTTGCAACCGAATACCGGAAACAACCATATATCTTTGCGGCAGATAACCTGAAAGGACATAAAGCAGAAAACTTCACAAATGCAGATTTTCTGCAATGTCCAATGAAATAAGGAATTGAAGATTATGGAACAGAACCCTTATCCGTCCGTTGCATACATCCTTGAAGAAGGCGAAACAAAAGAAATTTTCGACAGGCGTTTCAACGGATGCTCGTGCCACAAGGCTTTTCCGGATCAGCTGCGAACCTTCGTAGGCGACTGCAGCTCGGAACACCAGATTGTGACGCTCGTTCCGAAAGGCGATGTTTTTTTCCCGTCAAACACTTACGACGGAATGAACATAATCGCCGCCATCGGAGAGAACACAAGTGCCGACTACCTGGAGTTTCTGGAGGACATGCAGATCAGCTACCTCTTCGCAGGCGCCGACGGCAAGGACATGGCTGAAACGAAGAAAGTTTTACAGCACGATTTTGGCATTACCGAACTGCGTCATTACGGCAAAACGCCGGAAAATGAAACATACGGATCAGTTAGAGAACATAAAAACACAGGAATCATGGAATACATTACTTTAGCCAACGGGGTAAAGAGCCCGATACTTGGCATCGGAACATTTCAGATAAGCGACAAGGATGCGGAAGTATCCGTATATGAAGCTCTGAAAATGGGTTACAGAATGATAGACACCGCAAATGCCTACATGAACGAAGAAGGCGTCGGCCGCGGACTGAAACGGGCGATTGCCGAAGGCATCGTAAAACGCGGAGACGTTTTCCTGTCCACCAAACTGTGGCCCACCTTGTATGAAAGCAAGTACGCAGTCGACGACACTCTCGCACGCCTGCAGGTCGACTATGTGGACCTTCTGTTCATTCACCAGCCGTCAGGCAACTTCACGGCAGGATACAAACAGCTGGAAAAAGCTTACCGCGAAGGCAAGGCGAAGAGTCTCGGCATCTCGAACTTCCACGGAGAAAAGCTTGAACGTCTGCTCGCCGCCGCCGAAATAAAGCCCCAGGTAATCCAACTGGAAACGCATCCGTACTTCATTAACCATGAAGTCATTGACCGACTGAAGGAATACGGAACGCGCGTCATGGGATGGTATCCTCTCGGCCATGGCGACCGCAGCCTCGTAAATGAACCCGTATTCAGTGAACTTGCAGCCAAGTACGGCAAAAGCAATGCACAGATAGTTCTCCGCTGGGCCACGCAGATGGGCTTCCTGACAATTCCGGGGTCAAAGAATCCCGAACATATAAAGTCCAATGCCGACATCTTCGACTTTTCCATGACCGCCGATGAAATGGCCGCCATCGCGAAACTTGACGGCAAAAAACAGTACTACACTTCAAGCGATGCTGTGGAAGAGAGCTATGCCTCCATGCATCTGCCTTTTGAAAGATAATGGATTAGGAGAACAACAGTTGTCGTACTGACGTTCTATTGGCGGAATTCCGAAGGCGACGTCCCGAGGTTCTTCTGCACGAACCGGCTGAAATAGGCAGGCGACGAAAACTCGAACATGTCGGCGATCTGGGTGAATGTCAGATCCCGTTCACGCAGCAGCTTGCGGATATGGATCGTTGCATATCGGTTGATCCAGTAGTTCGCCGCCTTGCCGCTTACGCTTTTGCATACCTCGGAAAGGTATTTGGACGTAACGAAAAGCCTGTCCGCATACCAGGTCACTTCGCGGTGCGTCACATAGTTCCCTTCGTTGAGAAGCTGGAAGAAACGTCCTACGACGGAAGCCGTCTGCTCCGAAACAATGTCCTTGTCGTCATTGCATTCCGATGCGCGGACATCGAAAAAATCAAGGAACAGCATCTGGGTGCAGCAGTACATTATGTCGTCCTGGAATCTGTGACTGTCCTTGGCGTAACGGCACTCAAGGCCGCGGTAGTCCATGTCGAGCTGTTCAAACTGTTCTTCCGTGAGCCTCATGACAGGATTGCGGTAAAGAGACAGAGACCCTTTTATGCCATAATTGTTTTTGGGAGAGCAGTATTCCAGATACGGAACGGTTATATACACGCACACGGCCTTCAGGTCGTCCGACGCCTTCATGTTGTCCAGCAGCCTCTGTACACGCACAATCATTGCAGAGTGCGCGGTCAATGTGAACGGGCGGTCATCGAAGGTGAAACCGAAAGTTCCCCTATAGCAAAGAATGTGTGCTACCATTTCTTCGGTCCCTTTGGAATTCAGCCTGAGGAGGTCGTGGTCTATTATCATGTTGGATTTGTCGAATTCCATAACTATCAATATTTTGATTGCTCTGTCTTCCTGCAAACTTACAAAAAACATTACTCGTACAAAAGCAGGAAACAAAAAAACATTATCTTTGTCACATTACAGGAAACAAGGAGTTACTGACAGATTTTTATATTAATTTTCTCCTATGAAACATCTCTTTCACCTCAAAAGGACAGCAGGCGTTTGCGCTTTGTTCTGCCTGATTGTCGGAATGGTTTCGTGCGATAAGACCGGAAACGGCGAATACGAACCCATCATCACGGGGGATTATCGCGAAAACAAAGAGATTGCCGTAAGCAACGGCACGATAGCCATTCCTGCCTATCTTAGTCCGACCTTGCCGGAGAGATTTGTTCAGGCCGCCATGAACCGTCTGGAGAATATCGTGACGTCACCGGAAGAGGCTTCTCTCATAGTCACGGACATGGAGGGGTACAACTCGGGGATAGTCACTGACGGGAAATATGCCTTTATCTGGAAGCCATCGGACGGACTGCTTAAGGAACTCGGCATTGAAGCAATATCCGACGCTGAGGAAGAAAAACCGCTCTACATAGTATTGCAGAAAGGAGAGGACGGCTTGTGCATCGTAAACGAGCTGCCCGATAATAACAGCCTGGAGTCATCCCTGAATTCACCGGTAGACTGGATCAATTCGGCGGAAGACAATTCGAAATCCGACAATCCGTTCGGCAAGGAATACGCTTTCGATACTTTCTATTCCGGATATATCGACAAAGAAATCACCCATGTCGCCGCATCGAAACCGGACCACCTAAAGGGTACCTACAAATTCACCGCTACGGCGAAAGTGACGCCCCTCCACGGGTTCAGCTCTTCCGCGGGAGGAGCGATGGACTACTATATAGTCAAGCTTTCCGTCAGAGTCGAGTCCGCCGGCATGTACAGCGGCAACTTTACCAAGATGCACGGGCTGGTCAAAGCAAGAATATGCGGATACTACCTGCGTTCTCTCGGATTCACGGCATGGATGACGGACTCCAATAGCCTTCCGGTCAAAAATGCCGTGTTCATACAGACTCCGGTCCCTGAAACTACGGTAGGAGCGACGAGCTACAGCACAGGGACAGATTTCTCGCTTGCAGGCGGACTCACGGCAGGGACGAAACCAGGCGCAACCTTCAAAGCAGGGGTCTCCTTCTCCAACAGCCAATCCCATACTATCTCAGATTCCTATCTGCTGAGCAAGCATAAAGAGGCCGATGTTCACTATGATTTCGTGATAAACAATCTGCCCACATACCATGCTCTTAAAATCAGCAACCCGCCGGAAGTTTCGACATCGACAGCCGAATTTACCACCCAGTGGATATGGGGTATTCCCACGCCTGACAAGGACTCCAAGACTCAATACAAGGTGAATCTCCTGTTCTCCGACTATTCCTACGGAGCTTCTTATTTCTACTCCTCCAAGGCCGATTACCACGACCTCGTGTTCGACCTGCCTTCTACTCTGCACAAGTTCAACCTTCCCGTTCCAAACCGCTGGCCTACCGGCAAACTGGACATTACCAACAACGTGAAAGGGACGCACATAAGCGACATCACCCTGAAGAACGACAGCTACGAACACAAAGATGACGGAGCGTATGAATCAGGCAAGACGGTATCATTTTATCTACCGGTAGGAGAATATACCCTCACCTGCAAAATAAAGGAAAACGATTCCCAGAACAAGAATTACATATACTCAGGAAAAGTCAAGATCACGGAAGGAGACGAGACGAACCTTGTAACAGGATACGGATTTAAACTCAATTAAAAGGAACACGACATGAGATACATATTTAAAAAGTCTGCCGCTGCAATCGCCATAGCGTTTCCCCTGCTCTGCTCCTGCGGAAAGGATGATCCAGATACCGCTCCGAACGTCAAAGTTGATACGGAACCTAACGTCGAAGCCGAAGCGGCTGACACGGAAGAAAACGACATCTTCAATGCCTTCCATCTGAACAATTCCAAGAAGTTCTATCTGAATGATTACGAAATCATCGCACTGGGCAAAGAGCGTGTAAAGCTTGACGGTAACGTTACCGTCGACCAATTTTACACCATTGTTCCCCTGTACGCATATGAAACGGAAGGCAGCAATTACACCGGTGACTTCTACCTCGTGGACGCAACGATTTCCATCGCATCCGATGCCATGTACAAAGGTTTGAATGAAGTTACCATTAAAAGGTCAAAGAATCAGACAGCCGTATATAAATACAGTGGATTCTACCTCACAGGATATGGTTTCGATGCCGAGATTGTAACGGATGACTATGTGAAATTCAATGAATTTCCTCTGCCTAAAACAACGGAAAACGCCATCACCTACACTTCAGGAACTACCGTAAACCTCGATGCCACACTTTCCGGCACGGAGGAAACGGGAGGCATCACCATAGGAAGCGGCGTAAAAATGAGCAAATCCAAGACACGCTCCGTAAATGACATAGGCATAGTCAACAACACATCATACGACGGCGGAAAAGTCAGCTATAAGATTAGCGTCAACAACTTGCCCAAGAAAAGCGAGAATCCCAAGACGCCGCCTACGGTCGCCCGTACCACTTTCGATCTGCACTATTCGTGGATCTGGCAGATACCCGGCGTTCCGGAAAGAGACAAGCGGACATTCAAGATGAAAACCAAAATCAGCGACTTGAGCTATGTGTGCATGTTACAGGACCATTCTTTGATAACCCAGCACGATTTTGTCAATAGTTTTGAGACATCATTTGACCTGCCGGCTCCATGCAGAAAGCCTGTCGGAAGCATCACTATAGGAAACAGCGAAGAAGGCAAACTGATGAGAGGGTTTGAACTGACCGACAGCAGGACACGCGAAGTGTTCAAAGATGAAAGCGGCAGCGTCTACTCGGCAGGGCAGGAATACAAGATCTATGTCCCGGAAGGAGACTACAGAATCAGATTCATCCTCGGAGACAGGACAGTCAGCGGAAGCGGCCTGAAAGTAAGCCGAGGCAAAGACCTGTACAGGTCGGCAGGCAGTTTTTAGACGGCTTCTCACAATTTCAAAAGCATAATCGCGGCGGACAAGGCCAAGCATGAAAGCAATCATAATAGGCGCCACTTCCGGCATAGGTAAGGAACTTGCCCTACGGTTCATCGGGAAAGGATGGACCTTAGGGTTGTGCGGAAGACGCATTCATGAGCTTGAACACATGCGTGAAACTTACGGCCGCGGCAAAGTATGCGTTTCCGCGCTGGATGTTACGGAGGAAGACGCCGCAAACGTACTTGATGAACTCCTGGAAAGGGTCGGAGCTCCTGATCTTTTCCTGTTCGTTTCCGGAGTCGGATACCAGAACAGGGAACTTGACGAAGAAAAGGAACTGCGGACCATCCGCACAAACTGCGAAGGAATGGTCAGGATGACGACGCATTTCATCAATTACGTCAGGAAACATCCTGAAACCTATTCAGAAAAGCACAAGGCGCACATCTCGGTGGTCACATCCGTAGCCGGAACCGCAGGACTCGGCACCGCCCCGGCGTATTCCGCCTCGAAAAGAATGGAAAGCACCTATGTCTCCGCACTTGCACAGCTCGCCGCCATGGAAAGGTATCCCGTCTTTTTCAGCGACATCCGCCCTGGATTCGTGCAGACGGACCTGCTGCGCGGAGACAGAAGATACCCGCTTACGATGACGGTGGAAAAGGCAGCCGACTGCATCATCGGAGGTCTCGAGCGCAGAAAAAGAGTGATTACCTTCGACTGGAAATACCGGACAATTGTATTTTTCTGGAGACTGATACCGGACTGCATCTGGGAGCGGATAAAATTCGTCAAAATATGAAACTCATAGTCTTGATATTGGCTTTCCTGTTTTCCTTTGCCTCCGGCCATGAAGGCAAGGACAGGACGGCATGTCATGACACGGTCGTCACCGGTACCGCCGATGAAAACAGCAGCGGCATAAAGGATGCGAACGCAGACTTTTCATCTTTCCTGACTTGCCGAAACTCTTCCCTTGCCGACGGGAACGGAATCCAGAGCTATGCGGGACAAAGCGTCAATCCATGGCAGAAGACCCGAACCCAAGCAAAAAACACCGTCTGCTTCATCAAAAAAAGAAAACTGATGGATGCAAACCTGCATCATCTTTTTCCTGTAAGGTCATTGTCTCCGCTTTTCGGAAACGGAGTTTCTGCTTCATACATCTATTCAATCCGTTTTTTGCGCTTATAGGCAAAAGTCCCATCACCACTTTTCCTACCGATAACAATGCGTCCCGTTTCTTCCATAAGCGGAACCGGGAAAACAATAAGCAATATAAAACAATTGAATTACAAAATGGACATAACACTCAAAAGGGTCCGTTCAACCAAGGATCTCGTAATATCATCAATTACAATCATCGCGGGCGCGGCCGTTTACTTCCTCGTGCCGGCACTGGGAATAATCATAATCCTGTGCGGAGTCCTGCTTCTTCTGTTCTGTAAATCACAGTTCAAGAATGTCGAAACAGGAATCATACTGAGAAAGAGGGCATTCGATGTCGCCGCCTCCTGCAGGAACTCCATAAAGGATTTTCTGGAGGGACGTTCAGATGAAGTCCAGATAAAAGATCCCGGCACGGAAGGCTCGGTCAGACTTGAAGTCTATTACAACGTCGTCCAAAGCATCGCCTACGCCGAACTGTATGATTTTTCCAACTACAACTATGTCCCGGCTACCGGAATGACGGAAGTATCGGGTCAGAAAGCTCTGTCGCTCATATCCCGCATGCTTTAGGACAATAGCACCGGAAAG
>CAYWPV010000053.1:0-12334 GCA_964460265.1 uncultured Muribaculaceae bacterium
ATGGCGAGCACCGGGTCCAGCATGGCCATTTGGAATATCTCGTTCCTCTTTTTTTCCCCGCCGGAAAATCCTGCATTCACATCTCTCTTGGCAAACTCGGGCTTCATTTTCAGAAAGTCCATTTTTTCCTTCATCATCTTGAGGAAATCCCCGGCTTTCATGTCCTCCAGTCCGCGGGCTTTCCTCTTGGCGTTCACCGCCGTGCGGATGAAGTTGCTTATGGACACGCCGGGAAGCTCCACGGGGTATTGGAAGGACATGAAAAGCCCTGCCCATGCACGTTCCTCAGGTTTCATGGCAAGCAGGTCCTTTCCGAGAAATGTTGCTGACCCGGAAGTGACACTGTAGTCCGGACGGCCTGTCAGTACCGAAGAAAGCGTGCTTTTCCCGGCGCCGTTGGGTCCCATGAGGGCGTGGATTTCGCCTTTCCTTATCGTGAGGTTTATTCCCTTGAGAAGCTCCTTGCTGCCTATGGAGGCATGCAGATCTTTTATTTCCAGCAATATGTTACCGTTCATTGTCAAATGATTTTTTCCAACTGTAAAGAGACCATATTCCGTTGATCAGATACAGGACGCTCACTGCCGGCATGAATCTGAGTCCTGACAGAAGGTAGAGAGCGAGGTTGCACAGGTTCACGACAAGCCATACGACCCAGCATTCCCATTTTTTCTGCGCGGAGAGGTACTGCGCCAGAAAAGTCAGCATGAGAACATAGGAGTCGAGCCATGGAAGAGGGTCCTGTGTCCAGTTTTTCAGTACGTATCCCCAGGCTGCCCCGAGTACCGTGACCGCTGTTGCGGCGACGGCTATCTGCCCGCGGCCGAGTCTGGACACTTTGAGAAGTCCGTCTTCTTTGCTCTTTTCCTCCGCTTTGGGATGCGTCCATCTCCAGTGGCCGAATGCGTTGATGACGAAAGCCACGGGCTGAAGCACCATGGCCGCCACAAGATGCTGTTTCCAGAACAGGGTGAAGAGGAAGATATTGTATATGTATCCGACCCAAAAGTTGTATTTCGAGCGTCTGCCGGCAAGCACCACGGTCGTAAGTCCGAGAACTGCGGATATGATGTCCAGAATGTTCATGCCCCTATCCTATTGAACCTTCAAGTGAAACCTGGAGAAGCTTTTTCGCTTCCACCGCAAACTCCATGGGTAGCATGCTCAGTACCTCCCTGGAATAGCCTCCTACTATGAGCCCCACGGCATCTTCTGGCGAAATGCCTCTCTGATTGCAGTAGAACAGCTGTTCATCGCTTATCTTGGAGGTAGTTGCCTCATGCTCTACGGTGGCGGAAGGGTTGGCGCTCCTGATGTAGGGGAATGTGTGCGCACCGCATTTGGAGCCGATGAGGAGGCTGTCGCACTGGGAGAAATTCCTTGCCCCTTCGGCGCTGCCCGCCATCATGACCATGCCTCGGTAGCTGTTCTGGCTGTGGCCGGCTGAGATGCCTTTGCTGACGATCCGGCTTTTCGTGCCGCGGCCTATGTGTATCATCTTGGTTCCGGTGTCGGCCTGCTGACAGTTGTTGGTCACGGCCACCGAATAGAACTCGGACGAGGAGTAGTCCCCTTTAAGTATGGTCGAATGGTATTTCCATGTTATTGCCGAGCCCGTCTCCACCTGTGTCCAGCTCAGATGGGCTCCGGAGCCTTTGCAGATGCCCCTTTTGGTCACGAGATTGAGGATTCCGCCCTTGCCGTTTGCGTCTCCCGGGTACCAGTTCTGTACCGTGGAGTACTTGACGTCCGCATCTTTTTCCACCACTATCTCCACCACGGCGGCGTGCAGCTGGTTCTCGTCCCTCATCGGGGCTGTGCATCCTTCCATGTAGCTCAGGGATGAGCCTTCGTCCGCGACAATCAGAGTCCTTTCGAACTGTCCCGTACCCGAGGCGTTTATCCTGAAATAGCTGGAGAGTTCCATCGGGCATTTCACCCCTTTGGGGATGTAGCAGAAGGACCCGTCGCTGAATACCGCCGAGTTGAGCGCCGCGAAGAAATTGTCGCCGGGAGGAACTACCGATGCGAGATACTTGCGGACCAGTTCCCCATGCTCTCTTACCGCTTCGGAAAAG
Source organism: uncultured Muribaculaceae bacterium (assembly GCA_964460265.1). Classification (GTDB taxonomy): domain Bacteria; phylum Bacteroidota; class Bacteroidia; order Bacteroidales; family UBA932; genus Cryptobacteroides. Next base: position 2,079 of record CAYWPV010000053.1, read on the forward strand.
GAGCAGAAGATGATGCCCTTCTCCTCCAGCGTTTTCCTGAATGTGGTGGCCACTGACACAGAATCGAATACGGCGTCCACGGCGACCACTCCAGCGAGAGCTTTCCTTTCATTGATGGGGATTCCCAGTTTCTCGAACGTCTTTTCCAGTTCGGGATCTATCTCCTTCGGCCTGTCCTTGTCCTTTCGGGGAGCGGCATAGTAGATGATGTTCTGGAAATCTATGGGCGGTATGTCCAGATGGCCCCACTCGGGCATGGGCATCTTTTCCCAGCGGCGGAATGCGTCAAGCCTGAAGTCAAGCAGCCACTGCGGTTCTCCCTTCAGGGACGATATGGTTCTGATTATCTCTTCATTCAGACCCTTGGGCACGTAATCCTGCTCGATTCTGGTGACAAAGCCTTCTTTGTACTCCTGGGAAGTGAAGTCTTTTATGATTTTGTTTTCCTGCGCTGAGTCCATGGTTCTAAAGCAATCTGGTTAGATCCGCGAGGACTATGGCTGTCACCGCTTCCACGATTACAGGAGTTCTGAGCGCGATGCAGGCATCGTGGCGTCCCGGAATTTCGAGGGTGGTCAGCTGTCCTGTGGCGAAATTGAAGGTGGTCTGCGCCTTGCCTATGCTCGAGGTGGGCTTGAACGCTACCCTGAACACGATGGGATTCCCGTTGGTTATCCCTCCGTTCACTCCGCCCGCTCCGTTCTTTGACGGCCTGACATTGATGTGCAGGTTCATGTTGCCGTTTCCTATCTTGTCGAAAGGGTCGTTGTGCTCCGAGCCTTTCATGCGTGCGGCATTGAATCCGTCACCGAACTCAATCCCGCGGACTCCCGGAATGGCGAACACCGCGTGGGAGATGAGGGATTCCACCGAGTCGAAAAAAGGTTCGCCCAGTCCTGCGGGCACTCCGTCGGCGGTGCATTCCACGATTCCTCCCACCGAGTCTTTTTCTTTGAGAACTTCATCCAGGGTTCTGCCCCAGATTTCGGAGTCGCTCAGCTCTTTCCGTTCCTCTACGCCCCCGTCGGGCAGCGCGGCTTCTTCCATGCCTGCAAGCGCATCCGCCCTGCTTACGCCGCCGACCTCAATCAATTTTGCCGATATGCTGTAGCCGAGCATCTTCTTGGCTACCGTTCCGGCCGCGACCAGAGGCAGGGTAAGCCTTCCGGAGAAGTGTCCTCCTCCTCGCGGATCATTGAAATCCAACCATTTGATGCTGGCCGTGTAGTCTGCATGTCCCGGACGCGGCACATCGTTGAAGAGCTTGTAGTCCGAGGACCTTGTGTTCATATTGCGGAATGCTATCGTGAGCGGGGCTCCGGTGGTGTGTCCGTTGTAGACACCGCTCAGTATCTGCGGCATGTCGTCCTCTATTCTGGGAGTGGTGCCTTTCTTTCCGCTTTTACGTCTTTGTATGTCTTTCGTGAAATCATCCGCAGTGAGGGATATGCCAGGCTGTACTCCGTCCAGAACTGCTCCCAGGGCTTCTCCGTGGGATTCACCGAAGATGGATACTCTGAATTTTCTTCCGAAGCTGTTCATATGTTCCTGAATTTTTCAAAAGTCTGCATGAAATCGGGGAAGGATTTGGATACGCATTCCCTGTCGTCAATTTCGACGGGACTGTCTGCTCCAAGCTCCGCCACGGTCAGGGCCATGGCCATCCTGTGGTCGTGGCTTGAGCTGTATTTCCCTCCTTTGAGCAGTTTGCCTCCGAGCAGCCGTTGTGCAAGAGACATGCCGTGGATGATCATGGTCCCGTCCTTTATACCGGCGGGGACTCCCATCTGCGTGAGCATGTCCACGATGGCCTTGCCTCTGTCGCTCTCCTTGGAAGACAGCCTCCCCGCACCTTGTATGTGGCTGACTCCTGTGCAGAAGGCGGCCAGCACCGATATTACCGGAAACAGGTCGGGGCAGTTGGACGCATCGGTGTCGAAAGCGTACAGCGGGGCTTTGTGCACGTGCAGGATTCCGCTTTCGTTCTCCTGCGAAATGCTTGCTCCGGCCTGTGCGAGTATGTCTATTATGGAAAGGTCCGCCTGCAGGGACGAGGTGTCGAGACCGGAAAGGTTCGCCTCTCCGAACACGGCTCCCGCCACGAGAAATGCGGCGGCGGAACTCCAGTCGGCCTCTATCGTCATGTCGGCGGCCTTGTACTTCTGCCCGCCTTTGATCTTCAGGCTTATGCCGTCGCACAGATTCCAGTCGTGGCTTTCCATGAATTCTTCTCCGCCCTCCATTTCACTTCCTATGCGTATGCCGAACTTTTTCAGAACGTCTATGGTGATGAAAATGTACGGGATGCTTTTCGGGCAGCTGACGAAAATCTCGCTGTCCCCCTTTTCCAGAGGGAGGGCGGTCAGCAGTCCGGAAATGAGCTGGGAGCCGTCCTTGCCGGAAATTTCAGTATATCCTGTTTTCAGAGGACCTTTGACGGTGAACGGAACCTTCACGGTTTCTTCTCCGTTGTCCGGAACGATGCTTGCCCCGAAAGTTTCCATTATCTCCCTCGCCCCCTTCAACGGTCTGGAAACCAAGGTTTTTTCACCGCTTATCCGTACAGGTCCGTCAGAAACGGCGGCAAGCACGGGGGTCAGCATCCTGGTGAGCAGCCCTGATTCGCCGCTGTGTATGGAACCGGCCGTGAATGAACCTTTGTGCGCGGCGATGCCTTTTATGTGAAGGATGTCTCTTTCGCGTTCCACGGCGGCACCGAGGGTCTGTGCGGCGGAAATCGCCGCTTCGCTGTCTCCGCATGGAGTGTAGCCCCTGAGCGTGGAAGTCCCTTCGGACAGGGCTGCGGCCAGTATCGCACGTTGGGCGAAACTCTTGGATGACGGCATTTTAATCAGCTGCAGGCCTACCGGTTTCCGCTCTCCATATAGGGCTTTGTACATTTCCGCTGCAGGCCATTGTCCGGGTGCGGCCGCCTCTTCGCTGTTCATGGCGGCGTAGGTGTAGGGCGCTCCCTTTTCAAGACATTCAAGCCTGGACGCTTTTCCAGCCTCTCCCATGCAGAAAGCCAGCAGCCGGCCCGGCTCAAAGTCACGGTACAGTCCCATGACCCTTTGTGCGTCTTCGGCGCAGTTTGCCGTGGTGACGATCTTGGCTATGTCCGCTCCGAGCCCCAGACATTTCTCCGTCAATGCTTTGAGGGCCTCGGCTGAATCTGTCCCCATGAAATCATGGTAGGAACGTATAAGGGTCGTCCCGCATTCCGCGGCCTCGCGCCGTATCCGTTTCGACATCATGGAAGGGGCTTCTATCTCTATGTCCACATAGGCTGCTCCGGCCTGTATGGCTTTAAGCAGTCTGGCTTCGGCCCGGGATGCGCTGATTTCTCCGCCGATCCTGCATGTGGCCACGAGGGGAGTGTCGCTTTCCGAGAACAAATCTTCAATCTCGTCCTGTGAAAGATTGCACCGGTCGAGCCTTATTTCGGCCATCTCAACTTCGGGCTGTTCCAGAATCCCGAATATTTCTTCGAGAGTACGGTTCTGTATGCTTACGCAGATCATAGAGCCTCCTTTACATTCATGTCCTTGATGATCACGTCACCGATGTTTTTCATGAGAACGAAATGCATGATTCCGTTCTCCGCTTTCTTGTCCTTTTCCATGGCGGCGGCAAGTTTTGTCCTTTCCACCGGACATTTGACCGGCAGTCCGCAGGACTCCAGGTCGGTGCTCAATCTCTCCGCAAGATTTCCGTCCGTGATTCCGAGCCTGTCGGACAGTTCCGCTGCCATTGCCATGCCTATGGAGACGGCCTCTCCGTGGGAAACGCCGTATGCCGATTCTTTTTCAATCGCATGGGCGAAGGTATGCCCGAGATTCAGCTTACGCCTTTCGCCTTTTTCAAACTGGTCCCTGCCCACAATCCCGGCTTTCACGGCCGCCGCCGCATGGATCAGCTCCAAAAGCACGGCTCTGCGGCTTTTTATGGCGAATGCCTTGTCCTCTGCGGCATAAATACTGCTAAGGCATCTCACGGCCTTGCCGTAATTGTCGTCATGGTTCTCTATCATGAAGGTTTTGAGCATCTCGGCCGAGCCTCCTTTGAATTCATTGTATGGCAGAGTTTCAAGCGGCTCCGGACATTCGTAGGTGAACTCCGGCTGGCGGATGACTCCGAGCATGTTCTTCAGCCCCGCGAAGTTTACCCCCGTTTTCCCTCCTATCGCGGCATCTACCTGTGAAAGCAGAGTGGTGGGGATGTAGGCGAAGCGGATTCCGCGTTTGAATATCGAGGCCGCAAATCCGGCCATGTCGGTCGTTATTCCTCCTCCCACGGCCAGCACCATGGAATATCTGTCCGCACCTTTGTCGAGCAGCCATGAGCATATGTCCAGGACCGTCTCCATGTCCTTGCGGTTCTCATCGGCATCTACGGCCTTTATTCCCTTTATGTTGCTCGCTTCCAGTTCTCTTGCGAGTACCTCCACGGCGTGGTCGCATACTATGTACACCGAGGGATACCGGTCCAGAAAGGAGACCGCATCGGTGATTTTTTCGCCCGAGTGAACCACGCTCAGCGTCTTTCCGTCATGTTCTATGAAGATGTCTTTCATTTCCGTTCAGAAACCTTAGTATGCAAAGTTAAGGATTGTTGGTTAAATCTGCGGGGTTAAATGGAGCGAGGAATAAAAAATTTGATATTTAGAGGATTTGAGTTTATCTTTGTCGAATCGTCTTTGCCCGAATGGCGGAATTGGTAGACGCGTTGGACTCAAAATCCAATGTCCTTTAAAAGACGTGCCGGTTCGAGCCCGGCTCCGGGCACTTTGCAGGGATGGTCCGCACCTATCCCTGTTTTTTTTCACCCCAATACATGCGGCATATACCGAATGAAAGAGCCCTGTGGCCGGTGTTGATGAATCCGCATCGCGCCATTTCGCCGAGGAATTCTTCCTTTCCGGGAAAATGCAGCACGGACGCCGGAAGGTATCTGTAAGCCCCCTTGTCTCCGGACACGGCTCCGCCTAAAGCAGGCATGATCTTGGTGAAATAAACTTTGTAGATGCCTCTAAGCATCGCATTCTCCGGAACGGACAGCTCCAGCACCACGAGCCTTCCTCCGGGTTTGAGCACGCGGTTCATTTCTTTCAGTCCTGCCTCCCTGTTCTCGAAGTTCCTTATCCCGAATGCTATGGACACCCTGTCGAAGCTGCTGTCGGGGAAGGAGAGATTCTCCCCGTCTCCCGTGGACATGCTTATCCGCCCCTGCAGACCTTCGGACATGACTTTTGTCCGCATCACCTCCAGCATCCCTTCCGATAGATCCGTCCCGCTTATCTTCAACGCGGGGATTTTCTTGGCGGCGGCGATGGAAAAGTCTCCTGTTCCGCAGGCAAGGTCCAGCATTGAGCTTTCCCGTGAAGCCGGCAGACCCTCCGCGATTTTCTTTATGGCCGTACGTCTCCATGATTTGTCCACATCGGCGGACATGATATGGTTCAGTTTGTCATAATCTCCGGCTATGCTGTCGAACATATTGCGGACAAATTCTTTTTTCGGCATAAGATTCTCCTGTCGTTTCTGTATCAGGATGGCAAATTTAAGAAATAATGGACCGCGAAAAAAAAGTATATTAGCATCTTGTTAGAGAAGTGTGTAAAATGAGCGATTTCAAACAGGCTTTCCGTCTGTCACTCCCCATATTGGGAGCGTTCTTGTTTCTCGGGGCTTCGTACGGCCTTCTGGCTTCTTCCATGGGTTATCCCCTGTGGGTACCGGTCCTCATGGCATGTGTGGTTTTCAGCGGTTCGGTGGAGTTCATTGCCCTCACCATGCTCACAGGGGCGTTCAATCCCGTCGCAGCCCTGGTCATGGCTCTCATGGTGGGGGCCAGACATATATTCTACGGCATTTCCATGCTTGACCGCTGGAGAGGGGCCGGTTGGAGAAAGCCGTTCCTGATATTCTGGATGTGCGATGAAACCTTTGCCATAAACTACAGTTGCGGGGGCAGTTTCAATCAGCAGCTTTGGCTGTCGTTCCTCGACTATCTCTACTGGGTGAGCGGAGGGATTCTGGGCTACTGTCTCGCTTCCGTGGTCGGGGCCGGCATGATGCACCGCCTCGAAGGGCTCGATTTCGTGGTGACGGCCATGTTCGTGAGCATCTTCATGGATGATTTCGTGAAACATCCATACGGCAGGTCTTCGGAGTGGCTGGGCGTGTCGGCCTCTGCGGCATGCCTGCTGCTCTTCGGTGCGTCCGACTTCATGGTGCCTGCCATGATTGTCATGCTGTCCGTCATGTACGTAGCCTACAGAAGGGTCCTTAAATCAGGGAATGCAAGCCTATGACCGTTGAACAGCAAATTGTTACGATAGGCATCATGGCCGTGGCCGTGATGTTCACCCGCTTCGTCAGTTTCGTAGCTTTCCCCTCCAGGGAAAGAACGCCTGAGTTTATCCATTATCTGAGCAGATATCTCCCTTCCGCAGTGTTCGGGATGCTTGTGATTTATTGTGTGAGGAACGTGGATGTCACAGGCGGCAGCCACGGCATTCCGGAGGCCGCGGGCATTCTTGCGTGCGTGCTCCTTCACCTCTGGAAGAAAAACATGCTGCTTACCATTGCAGGGGGCACGGTTTTCTACATGGTTCTCGTGCAGACCGTCTTCTGAGCGTTGGGCGGCCCTTCTTCAGAGATGCCCGTTTCCGGGAGAATGAAGCTTACGTAAAAGGAACTTCAGAAAATCAGGAACGCCACGAAGCCGAATCCCCCTAAAAGCGCGAAAAGGAAAGTGGACATGACGAGCAGCGGAAGCATTTTGTCCAATGCCCTTCCGTCAAGCGACCACACCCCTTTGAGGTGGATTATGTACAGCGGCAGCGTAAGCACGAACAGATAATGCCATGGATCGGGGAAACGGACCAGGCAGAATGCTGTCATGCATATCCAGCCGGCGGCAATGAGAAGGGTCTGATAGATTCTCGCTCTTCTCCCTCCGAGTTTCATGGCCACCGTCACCCTGGTGGCGGCATCCGTCTTCATGTCTCTTATGTTGTTGACGTTCAGTACTCCTACGCTGAAGAAACCGATGGCGCCTGCCGGAAGTGTCAGCCATCCGGTGGGGATTGTGTGGGCGGCCACGAAATATGCGCCCAGGACTGATATGAGACCGAAAAAGATGAATACGAATAAGTCTCCGAGCCCTCTGTAACCGTAGGGATTCCTGCCCAGGGTGTATTTCATCGCCGCCATTATGGCTGCGGCGCCGAGCATCATCAGGCAGATCGCATCCATGCTGAACAGGGTTCCGAATGAGACTCTTATCATGGCAAGTCCCGATATTATGCACAGCACTACTGAAAGGGCGATGAGCCTTTTCATGTCACCCACGCTCAGTTCTCCGCTGTTGAGTCCGTACTGCGGGCCTACCCTTTCCGCATTGTCAGTCCCGCTGAGCACATCGCCGAGCTCGTTGGAAAGATTTGACAGAATCTGCAGGCAGGCTGTGGTCAAAAGAATAAGGACGGCGGCCCATGCCGAAACTTTGAAATCGGCAGCGGCGAGGAGCATGCCCAGGCACACGCCGGACAGGGACAGAGGTAAGGTCCTGAGGCGCATGGATTTAAGGGAGGATGTGAGTTTGCTCATTTTGTTTCTCTTTTTTTGGCTGTCTCTTTGGGAAAAGGACTTTTGTGTTGAGGGATATGAAATGCAGTACTGCCCTGACGAATCCGTTCAGGCGCGAGTCGAACAGAAACTGTTCTTTCGGCGGGCGCCCTTTGGGGGAGAGCAGGAAACGGTACCGTTCTTTCACCGGATAGGAAGAATCTCTCCATTTGGGTATGCCGCGGTTCCTGTCGCATCTGCAGAGAATTCCGGGGCAGACTACCCTTGTGACACCGGCCTTTGCAGCTCTTACGCCGTAGTCATAGTCTCCGAAGCTGTGGTGATAGTGCGGGTCCAGGTTTCCGAGGATTTTGTAGGCATGTCTGGGGACAAGCACCAGATTACCGTTGAAACAGTAGCACGGAACCGGGATGGTTTCGTCCGGGGTGATGATTTTCAGGGATTTGGTTCTCCCGCCATAGCTCAATGCTCCGGAAGAATCCTCCGCGGTGCCGACTATGATTGCCTTGCCTGCAAGGAACGAGGAATTTTCCAGAAGCGCCGCGATTGCCCCGTCTTTGAGTGAGATGTCATCGTTAAGCCAAAGATAGAAATCGTAATCTTTCTCCCCGGCTGCCGTGTTCCAGGCCAGTCTCATTCCCTGGTTCCAGTACAGGTGGCCGTTCCCTTCCAGTAGACGGACCTGAGGGAATCTCTCCCTTACTGCTTCTCTGGTTCCGTCCATGCTCCCGTCATCCGCAAGGTAGATTGCGAAATCGTAAATGCCGTCCCCTTTCATGGAGTCAATCTGCCTGTAGCAGTCGAGAAGACAGGCGAGGGTTTTCTCCCGCCTGTTGAAAGAGGTTATCAGAATCGCAACGTCCATAGCTGTGGTCTGTTCAAGTCCCGGAATCTGTAGTCTATTCAAGTTTCAGAACGGCCATGAAGGCGCTCTGCGGCACTTGCACGGTACCTATCTGCCTCATGCGCTTCTTGCCTTCCTTCTGTTTCTCAAGCAGTTTGCGTTTTCGTGTTATGTCGCCGCCGTAGCATTTGGCCGTCACGTCCTTCCTTACCTGCTTGACGGTCTCTCTGGCGATGATCTTTGCTCCGATTGCCGCCTGTATCGGGATGTCGAACTGCTGTCTTGGAATCAGGTCCTTGAGCTTCAGGCACATTTTCCTTCCGAACTCATAGGCGTTGTCTTCGTGGATGAGAGTGGACAGCGCATCCGCGGGTTCTCCGTTCAGGAGTATGTCCAGCCTTACCAGTTTCGCCGGCCTGTACCCCGTCACATGGTAGTCGAAGGATGCGTAGCCTTTGGAAATGGTCTTGAGGCTGTCATAAAAGCCGAACACTATCTCGGACAGCGGCATGTCGTAGTTTAGCTCCACCCTGTCCGCCGTGATGAAATGCTGCCCGGTGAGCGTGCCTCTCCTGTCGAGACAAAGCTTCATGATGGGCCCGAAAAATTCCGATTTGGATATGATCTGCGCCCTTATGTAGGGCTCTTCGATATGGTCTATGAGGGTCGGGGCCGGCATTCCCGAGGGGTTGTGCACTTCGATCACTTCTCCCTGGGTCGTGAAAACTTTGTAGGAGACGTTGGGCACCGTCGTTATCACATCCATGTTGAACTCCCTGAAGAGGCGTTCCTGGACAATCTCCAGATGCAGCAGGCCGAGGAATCCGCAGCGGAACCCCGACCCCAATGCCAGCGAGGACTCCGGTTCATAGACGAAAGATGCGTCGTTGAGCTGGAACTTCTCAAGCACCGAACGGAGTTCCTCGAACTTAGATGCGTCCACGGGGTACATGCCGGCGAATACCATCGGCTTTACCTCCTCGAAACCGGCGATTGCCTCTTTGCATGGCCTGTCCACATGGGTGATGGTATCTCCTACCTTCACCTCGGAGGCGCTTTTTATGCCCGAAATAATGTAGCCCACATCTCCGCAGGAAACCTGTTCGGTGGGGCGGAGCTTCATTTTGAGCACGCCCACCTCGTCCGCCGTGTAGTCCTGTCCCGTGCTGAAGAACTTTACGTGATCTCCTTTGCGGATGGAGCCGTTCTTGACTTTGAAATAGGCTATGACCCCTCTGAAGGAGTTGAACACGGAATCGAATATCAGCGCCTGCAGAGGGGCGTCCGGATCTCCTGACGGTGCGGGAATCTTTTCCACTATCGCATCCAGCAGGGGAGCGCAGCCTTCTCCGGTACGGGCCGAAACACGGTATACGTCTTCGGGCTTGCAGCCCAGCAGATCGCACACCTCGTCCGTGACGACATCGGGCCTTGCGGAATCCATGTCGATTTTGTTCAGGACAGGTATGATTTCCAGTCCGTGGTCAATCGCCTGGTACAGATTGGAAATCGTCTGTGCCTGAACGCCCTGCGTCGCGTCTACCACGAGGATGGCCCCTTCGCATGAGGCTATGGAACGTGAAACTTCGTAGGAAAAGTCCACATGTCCCGGAGTGTCGATAAGATTCAGGAGGTAGCGCTCACCTTTATAAATGTAGTCCATCTGGATTGCATGGCTCTTGATGGTGATGCCCTTTTCTTTCTCAAGATCCATGTCGTCCAGCACCTGGTTGACCATATCCCTGTCCGCCAATGTTTTGGTCAGTTCCAGCAGACGGTCGGCCAGGGTGCTTTTGCCATGGTCTATGTGCGCGATTATG